>CAZTHP010000040.1:0-23034 GCA_964613155.1 uncultured Lachnospiraceae bacterium
AGATCACAGGTCTGTTCTAATTTTTTAAAACATAAATTTTAGGTTATTTCTTATTCGAATAAACCTGATGAAATCATAACACAGGAAGCCGCTTTACAAATTGTAAAGCGGCTTCTTTTCTTTAACGTTTTCTTTACATTCTGGAATTCCTATTCCAATCTTCTTGACTCTTCCAATCTTCTTAACATTGGGGAACCACTCCAACTTGTAGCACTCGGAGCTTCCTGTTTAAATTCAGATTGTACAACCCACCAGTTTCCAGCTCAAGCATCTTCCTTAATCGGATTATTCTGTCACAATGCTATCATAAATCAGCTGATACGCTTCATTGGAAATATAAGCAAATTCCAGTTCGTCCTCTCCGTACTGTGCTAACAATGCATCAGTGTCCATACTGCGGGATTTTGCTTCTTCTTCCAAAAATGCTTCATAATCATCCCCTTTTGCCTGGATTCCTTCCTGCTCTGCTACTGCACATAAAATCAGATCACTTTTGATGGATTCTTCAATTCCCATTTCCTCCAGAAAACTTTCCTGTGTCGTACCCATCTGTTTTAAATATTCATCTAAAGTCATTCCATAGTAAGACTGCACCATGCTTTCATATGAAGAAAGATACATGGATTCATAATATTTCTGCAGACTTTCCGGATAATCTCCTGTAAATTCAGCGATTTCAAATAAGCGATTTGCCAATGCTGTTGATAAATTATTTTTCTGAATTTCTTCTGCGATGGATTTTTCGTATTCCGCTTTTGTTTGATACTCGGTATTTTCTTTTACAAATTCATCGGTATACTCCGGTACTTGATAGCCCTGAACCTTATTCACAGTAACTTCGAAAACAACATCTTTTCCTGCTAAATCCGGATTATTCTTATAGGGATCCGGGAATTGCAAATTTAATGTTTTTTTCTCGCCTTGTTTTGCACCAACCAGTCCAGCTTCAAATCCATCAATAAAGGAATTGCTTCCTAATTCCAGATCACTTCCCGAAGCAGTACCGCCTTCAAAAGCAACTCCATCAAGATAACCAACATAATCAATATTTACCACATTTCCATTTTCAGCTGCAACATCTTTGCCTAAGTCCTTCAATTCTGCTGCACTATTAAGTGTTTCATTAATTTCGGACTGAATACTGTCTTCGGTCGCTTCAATTTCTTTTTTGGTAAATACCAGCCCCTTGTAGTCCTTGATCGTACAGTAATCAGAAGCTGTAAATTCACCACGAACGGCTGTAGCTGTATTTTCTACACTTTCATTCGTTTCTGCTTTTGTTTCCTGCGCTGCATTGCCGCACCCTGCAAACAGCATACTGCTGCATAAGAGTGCTGCAAGTATCTTAGTTAATTTCTTCATTAAAAAATCCTCCTTTATTTCTCGCAATTTGCGCTTAGTATTTTTGATGTTTTTCCCATATTGCTTTTATCGCTCTATTTGATAAGATGATTGTTTCGAGATTAAGAACTGCTGTCCTCTTATGATAGTTCATATTGCTCTCGAATTTTCACGGATTCTCACAATTCACTATTGAATCACTGCACGCTCCAGCATCCAGTCAGCAACCAGCTTCTTCAGATAAAGTTGTTGGATTTCTTCCTCTGTAACATGCTCCAAAAGTTCCTTTGCATCTCGATATCCTAATGATTCTGCATACGATTCCATATACGCGATACATTCGCCGATTGTCGATTGGATGCCTTCCTTTTGTGCTACGTATTCATAGCTCAAACAAGTTTTCATATCTGCTAAAATTGCATCTTGATTGTCCGGATCGGCTAAAAAGTCTTCTTCGGAATTGTAATTCATTTCCTTCAAAAAGGTTTTGAAATCCATCCGATAAGTAATCTCCGCCAACGTTCGATAGTGCTCCAGCATTTTTTGCTCATAAACAGGTCGCAAATCGTCCGATTTCTCCTTCAAAACCGAATGCTCACTCAACCAAACAGCAGCCACATCTTCTTTCTTAATCAGCTGCAGTTCTTCCCGTAACGAAGCTTCATACTCAGAAATCGTTTTACAATTCGTATATTGTGCCACAAATTCATCGGTATAATCGGGGATGACTGGCAAATACACTTGATGTACCGTAATTTCAAAATGTACGGTTTTTCCATTCAGCAGATCATTTCCATAATCCTCGGGATATTCCAAATCTAATGTAATCTGATCACCTGCTCTGGCACCTTCCAGTCCATCTTCAAATTCCGTTCCCATCAAACCAGAGCCTAATTCCAATTGACAATTGGTTTCATCGTAAATCTGCTCTCCATCCAAAGTTCCTGTGAAATCAATCTTTAACGTATCTCCTGTCAGGGCATCTCGATCAGTCACCTTTTCTAAAATCTGATGTTCCAGTAACAGTGCATCGACCGAATTCTGAATCTGTTCCTCGCTCACTTCCAAATCCTGAGCAGAAATGGGAATCGCAGAATAATCTCCATCCAACTCCAGGTAATCTGCCGGGTCATAATCCATGGAAAAGGTCAGAATCGCCTTGGAATCTTGCTGCAAAATGCTTTTTCCCGCAGTTTCTTCTTCGGACTCCTGTACGGTATCTGAAATCGCTTCTGTTGGTTTGCTTTCTCCGAGTCCATTCGTTTCCTCAGCGTTCTGCATATCCTTCGAATGATCAACCGCGCAGCTGCTTAGAAAAAACATCGCAGACAGCAATAAGATACCAGATTTCCATCTTTTTTTCATATAGGCCTCCATTCAACATCATTTCAAACTACACTATACATTAGCATTTTTTCAGAGTCAATATAATTAAAAAAATTCGTACACACTTTTCTTCTTTTTCGTAGTATACTTGTTAAACAGCAGTACCTTATTATCATGTCCTGCTAAATTCATTTTAAAGGAGAATCCTTTTATGGCTTCGAAACATACAAATCCGTTCAGACCTTTTTTTGATCGGTTAAAAACAAACGTTTCTAAAAATTCCAGACAGTATCTTCTAAAGGGGCTGTACTATTTACTGATTCCTTTCCTTTGCTTTTACAGCCTGGAATATTACACACATAACCCCTGGGAAATGGAATTTTTACCACAGCTGATCAACTATTTTCTATTTTTAGCCGCTGGCTTCTTTTTCTATGAGCTGACTGGACGCAGTTGGTGTGCAACTGCTGTTTTAAGCCTCTATGCGCTGATTACAGGGATTGCCAACTATTTTGTTGTCAGCTTTCGCGGCAATCCAATTCTCCCCTGGGATTTACAATCAATCGAAACAGCTCTGTCCATCAGTGATAACTATACTTACGAATTGGATTTTCGTTTTTATATCAGCACAACTCTCCTGGCCTTGACTTTTTTCAGTGGCTTTTTCATTCGCAAACGAAAAAAACAGCCTTTCTTTTGTCGAAAACGGATCATCGGCTGCGCCGGAAGTGCCGCTGTACTTCTGATTCTTGCGTTCAGTATGATGGAAACGCGTATTACAAATCAGGTTTTAACTCCTACCAATTTATTTACGCAATGGGCATCCTATCAGGACAACGGTTTCAGTGTTAGCTTTCTCCAAAATCTGCAATATCTGCGAATCAGCAAACCCACCGGTTATCATCGTGATACGTTGGATCAAGAACTTCAAGAATTCATGAAGCAGTATTCGGTAGGCGACTCTGGCAGTCCGACTTCCAACCGTTCTGACAGTCTGACTTCCAGCAGTTCTGACACTCTGACTTCCAGCAGCTCTGATAGTCTGACTCCAAACAACTCTGACACTCTGACTTCCAGCTCTAATACGCCGTCTGCGTCTTTTTCTTCTGAAAAAGCACCTCAGATTTTTGTAATCATGAACGAATCATTTTCCGATTTGTCCGTTTTACATGAATTTGAAACCAACGAGGATTACATGCCTTATATCCACAGTCTTCAAACACAGGATTCCGATCACCTGATCACAGGGAATTTGCTGGTATCGGTTTGCGGTGGAAATACTGCCAATACAGAATTTGAATTTCTGACCGGAAATACTATGGCTTTTTTACCTCCGGGAAGTGTAGCCTATCAGCAATATATTTCAAGTGAGCTGCCAAGCCTTGCTTCCCAATTAGCGGATCATGGTTACAGCACCGAGGGACTGCATCCTTATAATGCTTCGGGCTGGAATCGAAGTCAGGTATATCCCTGGCTCGGATTTCAAGAAAGCTATTTCCGGAATGATTTTTTTGGTTCCCGTATAATCCGAAAATATGTCTCAGATGAATCTGCTTTTAGTAAGCTGGTCAGCTTATATGAAGCAAAGGATGCGAATGAAACACTTTTTTTATTTGAAGTGACGATGCAAAATCATGGTGGTTATTCGCAATTATACGACGATTTTCCCATCCAGATTTCTCTTAGCGATGTACATACTTCTACTAGTTATGCGACCGAACATTATTTAACACTTGTACAGGAAAGTGACCGCGCTTTCCAGGAACTAATCACCTATCTGGAAACCGTCACAGAACCAGTGATCGTGCTGATGTTTGGCGATCATCAGCCAAATGACTTTGTGTCTGAAAATATCGCTTCTTTAACTGGTGTTAAAAAAGAGGACCGTTCTTTAGAAGAATCCCAAAATCGCTATATCGTTCCCTATGTGATCTGGGCAAATTATCCGTTAGACAAAGAATCGGCCGGATTTTCCGACCTTTCCGCAATTTCTTCTTCAGATCCGATTAACGCAAACACCTTAAGCTGCAATTATCTCGGTGCCTGCTTAACCCGCCTTGCTGGACAGGAAACCAGCACGTATCAAGATTTTCTTCTATTATTAAGACAACAGCTTCCTGTGATTACAGCGAATACCGTAATTGATGCAGAGGGAACTTATATGACGATTAAAGAAGCGCAAAAACGTTATCCAGAATGGATGAACTTATACGAAAAATTGCAATACCGACTCCTGTTTGACCGGGAAGATTAAAGAACTTTAAAATTCGAACTGCAAAAACGTGAATGAAACTGCAAAAATAGAACTATGAGAAACTAGCAGCACGTGTTTCTCATAGTTCTAGCAGTACTCCTCAAATACTTGTGCAAGCACGCATTTGAGGAGTTACGCGCGTAAATACAAAAAGCCGCTACAGCATGTTATGATACATACTGCAGCGGCTTTAAATCACGTAAGTAACGAGTGAAATCTACATAGCATATTGCCATTTCATCTCGCACCGGCATACGCCATATAACTCAAAAATTAAATTATTTAAGAGTGATCTTAGCGCCTTCTTTTTCCAGAGCTTCTTTAGCTGCTTCTGCTTCTTCTTTAGATACAGCTTCTTTCAGCTTGCTGGGAGCACCGTCAACAACAGCTTTTGCTTCTTTCAGACCCAGACCTGTTAATTCACGAACAACTTTGATAACCTTAACTTTGTTAGGGCCAACTTCAGTTAATTCAACGTCGAATTCAGATTTTTCTTCTGCTGCTTCTGCAGGGCCGCCAGCTGCTACTACAGCTACGCCAGCTGCTGCGGATACACCAAATTCTTCTTCACAAGCTTTTACTAATTCATTTAATTCTAATACTGTCAGCTCTTTGATAGCTTCAATAAATTCAGCAGTAGTTAATTTTGCCATTACTATTTACCTCCGTAATATGATTTAATTCATTTAAATAATTCAGATAAAACAATATCTTAGTGAAATTCTTATGCTTCTTCTTTTTCTGCGATCTGTTTGATAACACGAGCGAAGTTTGCAACAGGAGACTGGATACTTCCAAGCAATTTGGACAGTAATTCTTCTCTGCTGGGGATAGTAGCGATTACACTGATAGTCTTGCTATCGTAGTAAGTACCTTCTACTACACCAGATTTTAATTCCAGTTTATCTGCTTTCTTCGCAAAGTCATACAGATGTTTTGCAGGAGCTGCTGCATCAACTGAAGAAATTGCTACAGCTGTAGGGCCTTCCAAGTCTTTTGCAAGTTCCTCGAAAGGTGTGCCCTGAATTGCACGCTTAACCATGGTGTTCTTGTATACTTTGTATACAACGCCGTTTTCTCTCATGGTTTTACGCAGCTGAGTATCCTGTTCTACAGTTAATCCTCTGTAGTCAGCTAATACAACAGCTTTCGCATCTTTCAGCAGTTCAGAAATCTCAGCAACTACGGGCTGCTTTAATTCTACCTTTGCCATGAACGGTGTACCTCCTTATTTATTCTCGCCGAATCTAAGAGAGTCGCCGCTTTTGCGGATATAAAAAAACCTCTCTGCCCAAAGACAGAGAGGTGTAAGGATTCCCTTAAAAACATTCCTCGGCAGGCGTTTGTGTGCTTATACCTTTCGGCACCTGCTGTCTTCGGCGTTCGATGTTGCTAAAGTGCACAACATCTTTTATATAATATCATAATTTTAAAATGCTGTCAATCTTTTTTTACAAAAATCCTAGTTCATCAGTTTGATAGGATTCAGTTTGATACCAGGTCCCATTGTTGTGGTCATGGTTACGCTTCTTAAGAACTGACCCTTAACTGCACTGGGTTTTGCTTTCATGATAGCATTCATCAGCGTCTGGAAGTTTTCAGCCAGTTTTTCTTCGGAGAAAGAAACTTTGCCGATCGGTACGTGAATGATGTTTGTCTTATCAAGTCTGTATTCAACCTTACCAGCTTTGATATCGTTAATTGCTTTTGTTACGTCCATAGTAACAGTACCAGATTTAGGGTTGGGCATTAAGCCTTTAGGTCCGAGTACACGACCCAGACGACCAACAACACCCATCATATCAGGAGTTGCTACAACAACGTCAAAATCCAGCCATCCATCATTCTGAATCTTAGGCAGTAATTCTTCTGCACCTACATAATCAGCACCAGCTGCTAAAGCTTCATCAGCTTTTGCACCTCTTGCAAATACCAGAACTTTAACAGTTTTACCAGTACCGTTGGGCAGTACAACTGCGCCACGGATCTGCTGATCTGCATGACGTCCATCACAGCCTGTTCTGATGTGAACTTCTACTGTTTCATCAAATTTAACGAAAGATGCTTTTTTAACCAGAGCAATTGCCTGATCTGCATCATAAAGCTGAGTACGATCTACTAATTTAGCATTTTCTAAATACTTTTTTCCTCTTTTCATGATAACCTCCTAGTGGTAATTGCGGGACATCAACCCTCCCACATTCTTTGCCGGCGCAGGCACAAGGAAAATGGAAGCCTGTCCGGTTGTTTCATTAAAAAGTACCCCCGTTGGGTACTCGCAATCTGCTTACAGTAAATTAATCTACTACTTCGATACCCATGGAACGAGCTGTACCAGCGATCATGCTTGCAGCAGCTTCTTCTGTTGCAGCATTTAAGTCAGGCATTTTCAGTTTTGCAATTTCCATAACCTGAGCTTTGGTAACCTTAGCAACTTTGTTCTTGTTCGGAACACCAGAACCAGATTTGATGTTGCAAGCTTTCTTTAATAATACTGCAGCAGGCGGAGTTTTGCAGACAAAACTAAAGCTTCTGTCAGCATATACAGTGATGATTACAGGAATAATCATACCAGCCTGATCTGCTGTTCTTGCATTAAACTCTTTTGTGAACTGTACAATATTAACACCATGCTGACCCAGAGCAGGACCAACCGGCGGAGCCGGTGTTGCCTTGCCGGCAGGAATCTGTAATTTAATAAAACCTGTTACCTTTTTTGCCATCTTAGGCACCTCCTAATATTACACCCTTTTCAGGTGCTTTGTGGTAATGTCGGGAGTTTCTCCCTCCCACGCCTGTGTATACACAGGCAGAAATCCAAGTTACATAATCACAATCATTGTAAACGAATCTACAATTGCATCTTAGAAATCTTCTGCAATCTTAATCTCAGCGAAAGGAACCTCTACCGGTGTGTCGCCGAACATCTCAACACAGATCGTTACGACTTCTCTGTCCTCATCTACTTCTTCAACCTTAGCTATCTCGCCTTTCAGCGCGCCGGTTATTACTTCGACCATCTCACCTACACTATAGGAAATGATGCTCTTTTCAACCTGCATGAGCATAGCTTCGATTTCCGCCTCTGAAAGCGGAACCGGCTTAGATTCCGGACCTACGAAACCGGTAACACCTCTCGTATTGCGAACTACATACCAGGTATCATCGGTCATATACATTTGAATAAGGACATATCCGGGAAAAAGTTTTTTATGAGAAATCTTTTTAGCGCCTTTCTGACGTTTTTCCACTTCCTGCAAAGGAACAATTACCTGAAGCATCTGATCCTGAAGCTTGCGGTTTTCAATTGTCTTCTCAAGGTCAAGTTTTACCTTATTCTCATAGCCTGAGTACGTGTGAACAACGTACCACTGCGGCTGTTCTGTTCTTTCCCACTTTTCTTCTTTCTTATCAACTGTCATAACCGTCTGTCATACCCTCCCTTATGCAATCACGAAACCGAGACCGAATTTGATGATCATATCAATTACTGCAATGATGATCCCCAGTGCAACTGAAGAAATCAGCACTGAAACAGTGCTTTTCGTAAGAGAATCTTTGTTAGGCCAAATAATTCTGCTGAACTCTGTCTTAAGATTGCTTAATACATTGCTCATGCCGCCTCTTGCTTTCTTCTCTTTTCCTGTGGTTGATTTTTCCATATCATACCTCCACTGGAATAATTATTTCGTTTCTTTGTGTACTGTATGAGCCTTACAGAATCTACAGTATTTCTTGGTCTCCATCCTTTCGGGATGGTTCTTCTTTTCTTTCATCGTGTTGTAATTACGCTGTTTACATTCTGTACAAGCCAAAGTGATCTTTACACGCACAACTTCCACCTCCAAATTATGATTGTTTATTGGTTTTATCCGTGCCAAACAGCACGGAGCATTGTTTTGAGGCCATAAAAAAAAGACCTCAGTCTTCCACACGCCTTTACACTATATCACAGGGCATATGCAATCGTCAAGTCTTTTTTCTTTCATTTTTTTGTTTTATGCTAACTGTTCCGAGCTAAACAAAATTTTATAAAGCAGACGTAAAATGCCTACATTTTAAAATTGTTTTGAAATTTATTTAGCCATACGTTACTTCTTTACCGCAGTCCACTGGTGTGTCTCGAACGAAATCCCATTTCGCACTCCTTGCAGTAAGATCGGATCTTCCCGCACAAAATGCTCATGCTCTGCTAAATTCGGAAACCAGGTATCTGCTTCATAATCTGCGTCAATATGCGTCACATAGACAAGATCACATCGCTCTAAATAACTTTGATATACCTGTCCGCCTCCTATAATATAAATCGAATCGCTGTCATAGGTGCGCAGCTTCTGCTCCAGTTCTTCCCTACTGTGAACAACAACTGCCCCTTCTCCTGTCCAATCGGGATTTGCCGTCAGCACAATATTGGTTCGCCCAGGTAACGCTTTTTTCTCCGGAAAGGACTCAAACGTCTTTCTTCCCATTACAACAACATGTCCCATTGTCTTATTTTTAAAAAATTCCAGATCCTCCGGAATTGCTGTCAGCATTCCGCCGTCCTTTCCAATTCCCCAATTTCGATCTACTGCAACAATCATCTTCATACGTACAAAACCTCTATTTTTTCATCATTGTATATTGTAAATTTCGTCCACATATGTTATAATTTCGTCAAAGAATTTGTTATCTCGACACAATTTTTTGACGTTTTTTTATATCTTTTATCCATTTTCCAAATCCTAGTTGGGAGTTTCTGACCGCGGCACCAATCTTCGACAGCAAGGTCAAAAATTCGAAGATCACGTAAGCTTCTAACTCCACCATTCAAATTTAGGATACCATAAATGATTCCAGACGTCAAAACCATTCTCTTCTGAAAAGGAGGCATTTATGAAATTATCGCTTTATATTCTGGAGCACTGGCTGAAACAACATCAATACGAAATTTCATCCTGCATTACCAAAGGAGAAGCTTCTCTCGTTGGCTTCCGTATCTCCCCGCAGCCATTGTCCGTCAATATCGGCCGCATTTGCTCTGCTTCCATTATCACAACGGATTCCAGCAATCACACCTCATCTGCAATTGTCAGCGGACGAGAATATATTCTGGTTCACAATAAGACTCTGGAAGAAACGTTGAATGCTGCTTATGAAGCATACGAATATTATTATTCCTGGGAAAGCTCACTTTATCAGAAGATCACCGCTTCTACCTCCCTTCAGGAACTACTGGAGATGACACAGCGGATTTTTAACTGTCCCATGAGTATCTGTAACTCCAGAGGCTGGGATTATGCAATGACCAATGGCGATGCGCCTTATATCCACCCTTTGCAGGAAGAATTTCTTTCCGCGCCCTCGGATGATACGGTTCCTGCTGCTGACAGACAGACCTTTTTAAAAAATCTAAATGATATCAATCCGGTTGTGATTTATTCTGCTGCGCATCAGTGCAATGTCCTCTTTGCCAATATCTGGCTTGACGGGGAACGTGCAGGGGCAATCGTTGCCTATGAAACAGAAAAGCCATTTACTACGGCAGATCACCAGATTATGACGGTCTTTCAGGAAATCATTACGATTTATGCCACGATCAATAAAGGAATCTTGCGCTCACGTTCTGCCCTTTCCGAGTATTTGATCGACGTTCTGGATCACAAACAGTCGCGCAGTTATACGATCAGCAAGATTTTAAAATACCCGAACTGGAAACCGAACGATCAGTACATCATCCTGTGTGCAGCATCAAAAAAAACAACGGATTCCATTTTCCTGAATCATCTATGCGATAACCTGGAAAATACTACATTCAAGCCGCAGACCTTTATTTATGACAATAAAATGATCGCTCTGATCAACATGAAAAATGTCTCCGAACGCACAGCTTTCCTGGCTGAAATCAAAAAAACGGTTTCCAATCAGTTATTTTCCTGGGGATTAAGTCATGAATTTTATGGAATCTCGCAATTTGCACAGTATTATCCTCAGGCCTGTCATGCTCTATCCGAAGCCTTTCGAGAAAATGTATCCGGAAAGACGATGCGGGAAACTGCGGTGGATTATATTCGCAGCCATGGCATTCAGGATGACGAACTACAGTCTCTGCTCCATCCCGATGCGATGTTTTTGATCGAATATGACAAAGCCAATCACACCTTGTATGCTAATACGTTATATTGGTTTCTTCTATTTTCCTGTAATTACACTGATGCAGCTAATAAGCTTCATCTCCACCGCAACACGTTAATTTACCGAATTAACCGCATTGAAAATTTAGTATCCGCTAATTTTTCCGATGTCTCTGAACGGGAATTTCTGCTGCTGTCCTTTATGCTGTGCAAACAAAAACCAGCAACTGAAAAATTTCCGCTTCACCAATAAAACACTTCTGCATCTAGAAAATTGTTCGTGACGCTTTGCTCGTTACTCATACAAAAATTCAGAAAACCCGAAGCTTGTTTATGAGCATGAAATACACATATGGGCGCAAAAATCTGCGCCCGTATATTTTATTCCTATGATTTCACTCTCCAGGTTTTGATTCCTGTGATTTTCACTGCCAGATTTTTATTCCTATCATTTTCGCTGTCAGGCTTTCATTCTTATAATTTTCACCACCGGCTTTTTATTCCTATCATTTTCACTGTCAGGCTTTCATTCCTATGATTTTCACCACCGGCTTTTTATTCCTATCATTTTCACTCTCCAGGCTTTTATTCCTATGATTTTTCTCATGGACTTTTTGCGCGTATAATTTTGATTGTTAGCGTTTTACACCTATCG
Organism: uncultured Lachnospiraceae bacterium; assembly: GCA_964613155.1. Classification (GTDB taxonomy): domain Bacteria; phylum Bacillota; class Clostridia; order Lachnospirales; family Lachnospiraceae; genus TWA4. Next base: position 11,690 of record CAZTHP010000040.1, read on the forward strand.
CATTTTAGGCTTAAAGATCAACGAAGCAATATAGGAAAATACCAATGCCGCACAGATTCCTGCCGCTCCTGCTGTCAATCCTCCTGTAAAAATCCCTAAAAATCCAAATTCCTGTATACCTTCCTTCACACCGCGAAACAAAACATTTCCAAAACCCAAGAGCGGAACGGAAGCACCGCATCCCGCCCATTTCGCAAATGGTTCATAAATTCCAAGTGCCCCTAAAATACTTCCAGTTACTACAAGTCCTGTCATAATCCGCCCAGGCATCCATTTTGTTTTATCCAGAAAAATCTGACAGATTGCGCAAATCACTCCGCCTACCAGAAACGCAATTACATAATCCAACTCCAATCACCCCTTTTCACGATATGATACACTCTATAGCATCCTTTTCTTGGCATAGCACAGCCTATATTCGCCCGTCTTCCTGTTACTTTGCTGCTTCCAATTCAACTGCATGTGCAATCCCCGGAATATTCTGCCCTTCATTAAAGCTAACCGGTGAAAATAAGGCACCTGTTGGAACGAACAATACCCGTTTCCATTCACCGGTTCGCAATTTTTTTAAAATATACCCGCAAAATACCGATGCAGCACATCCACATCCGCTTCCTCCAGCATGTGTATCCTGGCTTTCATCATCATAAATAGCAATTCCACAATCCATATGCTGTTTGGAAAGATCAACACCATTTTTCTTCAGTAAATCAAATAAAATTCTTCTGCCAACCGTTCCCAAATCGCCCGTGATCACTTTATCATATCGCTCCACGCTGTAATGATGATCTTGTAAATGCTGTAAAATAGTATCTGCTGCTGCCGGTGCCATCGCCGCTCCCATATGCATCGAATCGGTAACTCCATAATCAATGATCTTGCCAACCGTTGCACTTACCAGATAAGCATAGGGTCTGATTTTTTCGGAAACCTGCCCCACAGAAGGATTTTGTGCAAGAATCACCGCACCCGCACCTGTCACCGTCCAGGTTGCAGAATAAGGACGCTGATTTCCATATTCGAGTGGAAAACGAAATTGTTTTTGTGCACTGGCATAATGACTGGATGAAATCGCTGCTGTTGTTTCCGCCATTCCACCTGCTACAGCCATTGCTGCAAGGCACATCGCCTCTCCCATCGTCGAACACGCACCAAATAAGCCAAACAAAGGGATTTCAAAATCTAATAAGCCAAAGGAAGAAGCCGTCAACTGATTGAGCAGATCCCCAGCAAATAAATAATCCGGTTTCTGATTCTTTTTCAGCTGTGCATCCTGCAAAGCCGCTAAAAATGTCCGCTTTTGACATTCACTCTCTGCCTGTTCCCAATTTTCCATGCCAAATTGATCATTTTCTTCAACCTGATCAAAACAATCCCCTAATGGCCCATCTCCTTCTTTCTTCCCAACAACAGAAGCCGCCCCGATAATACAGGGCGGCTTTTCAAAACGCATACTTGCCATTCCGATTTTCATGGTTCCATCCCTTCTTCGCTAACAGATTTCCAAAATTTCAATCCAATTTTTTCATCTGCTTTTTCAATTTCATGCATCTTTCCAATCTGTTTCACGAGGTTTTCCTGCATCAGCAAACCTGTTTCGACAGAACTGATTCTTTGATACACCTTAGGATGACCATTTTTCTTCGCTTTATGCTTCTATCTTCTATTGTTCTTTTTATTTTTGTTTCAAACGCAATTCTTCATCATAAGGAGCCAATTCTTCCGGTGTCATTGAAGCCACTTTCTTCATCAAACGACGCTCACGGCGAATCGCATTTTCTTTAATTTCATTTGGATCTTTTGGCTTCTTTCTTCGCTCGATCGCTTCTTCACGCTCCAGAAGCTTATAAATCTGGAATTGATGGGAAATCTTCATGATTTCATCCATATCCTTCGGCACCTGCTGCTTTTTCTTCGGACACGCCAAAAAATGCTCATATGCATTACAAATATCAAATGCCTCACCAAATGCAACCTGCTTTCCATGATCCAGCCAGAGAACCTTATTGCACAAATCTCTTACCTGGGAAACGGAATGTGAAACCAAAAGTCCCGTCACACCATTTTGCAGGATTTCCTTCATACGATTTCCGCTTTTTTGTTTAAACGCACCATCGCCAACACTCAAAACCTCATCCAAAATAATGATATCGGGATCGATCAGACACGCAATGGAGAATGCCAGTCGGCTTTTCATACCGCTGGAAAGCTGTTTAAACATATGCTCCTGAAATTCTTCCAGTTCTGCAAATTCAATGATCTCATCATACTTTTCATCCATAAACTTGCGCGTGTAGCCTAACAAAGCTCCACGCAGATACGTATTTTCCCGCACGGTCAGATCCGGATCAAAACCAGAAGCCAATTCCAAAAGCGCCGCGATCGAACCATTACAGATGACTTCTCCCTCAGTCGGAATCATAATCCCTGTAATCGCTTTTAATAATGTAGATTTTCCAGCTCCATTCGTACCAAGAATCCCCAGCATATCGCCTTTTTCGAGTGAAAATGTCACATTACGATCTGCCCAGAACTCTTTCACATGATAATTATGAGTAAGCTTCCGCATGATATATTCTTTCAGTCCGATCGAACGAAAATCGCCCGTGATATACCGAATTGACACATTTTTACATTCTACAACAGCCATATCGCGCAGCCTCCTTACACATAATACAGGAACTGATGATTATATTTCTTATAAAACCAGCAGCCAACACCCAGCATGATCGCCGCATACAGCATGCACAGACCATGATACTGCAGACTCGGCAGCATATGATCCAGCATAACCAAGCGGAAATATTTAATATACACATACACCGGATTTAATAAAAACAAATCCTGATACATTTCAAATTTTTCCACAGAATAAAAAATAGCGGACAAATAGCGGAGCAGCGTAATAAAGATATCATACAAATACTGGATGTCTCTAAAAAATACGAACATTGCAGAAAGTACCATGCCCACTCCAATATTGAAAATAACCATGCAAAGAATCGGGAAGATCAATTCCAATATACGAAAATTTAAAGAAACTCCATCTGTTATACAAAACACAAAATAAACTGCTAACGTCAAGCCAAAGTTAATAAATGCCGAAACGTTTTTGGACAAAAGAAACAAATATTTTGGTACATTTACTTTTGTAAAAATCTTGGCATTGGCCATCAGGGAACTCATACCGCCCTTTGTCGATTCTTTGAAATAGTTAAAAACCAACAAACCACTAAACAAATAAATTGTATAGTGATCCATATCTCTCGCAAAAAACACGGTAAATACCATGCGCATTACTAATAAATCCAGCAGCGGAGATAAAATACTCCATAGCATACCAAGCGAAGTTCTCTTATATTTCTGCTTAAAATCACGCTTTACCAGCTCTGTAAACAGAAATTTATATTTTTGTATTTTCTCTACCATAAATTTGCCTTTCTCATTGTACCTTAACAACAACATTGCGAAAGCAGTCATCCAGCAATTGCTCAGACCTTTCGCAAAACAAAAAAACCTCAACTAACATTTATACTATAGTTTTTTCATGCTGTCAATCGTTCGCACATTCTTCTTAGCAGAGTTTCTTTTGTACATTCTTCTCAGCAAATCCTTTTCTACGTTTGTTTTAACGAACTTTTTCTCACGTTCTTTTCAGCAAATCCTTTTCTACGTTTGTCTTAACAGACTTTTTCTCATATTCTTCTCAGTAAACTCTTTTCTATGTTTGTTTTAACAGACGCGCTCGCACATTCGTCTTACAATGCTTTCGGCAAATTCCATTGAAAATGTATCGCACAGATACGCAAAATAAAGGTAACTGCCAATCCCAGTGCCATGCTGTATAAAAGATTTACTTCTGCACAATAAAAAAGATAACAGACCAGAGAACCACAAATCGCTGCTACAGCATAAATATGTTTACATAATACAAACGGAATCTGTCCTAAAAACAAATCCCTTAGGACACCACCGCCGATTGCCGTTACCATGCCCAAAAAGATTACAAAAATTCCATTCATACCGTAGCCGGCTTCAATTCCCATCTGCGTACCCGATACTGCAAACGCTCCTAATCCAATCGCATCAAATATTTGATTGATCTGCTCAATTGAATTTCGATTTTTCTGATACGAATTCCGATACCATCTTGCCACTGCAAAAACGATCAAAGCGGTAAGAAGTGATAAGACCAAACAGCTGTAATTGGTAAAAAAAGCTGCCGGAAATTTTCCCATAAGAATATCCCGGATAATACCGCCTCCCATAGCGGTCGTAATCGCCAAAAAAATAATCCCAAATAAATCCGTTTTTTTATCCACAGCAACCATAGCACCTGCTACTGCAAATGCAATCGTACCAATCCATTCAAATATTTGAAATGAACCTTCAAACCAGTTCATGCCCCTTTCCTCCGTCTTGTTCATCATTGTATCGTTTCTTCACCGGAATCCGTTTTTTCCGCAGAGGTTGATTTGACAGCTTTTCCACCTCACAAACTGTCAGCCTCTGTTCCTCTACAGTAAAGCGCACATCAAATCCACTAAATTCCACCCCATAAATGCGATCCGGCATATCATGATAAGAAGGTCTGGGATCCTGCTTCAAAACAGCGATCACCGCCTCCCGTTTTTCCTCCGGCAGCATCCGCAGCCATTTTTCTGGAAAGATTACTTCTAATTCATAGTCCAGTACCTCTCCCGCAAATCCTGCACTGGCATCCGGATGACTATCCGTATACGGCAAATACGGCTTAATATCATAAATTGCCGTACCATTCATTAAATCTGCCCCTGCTACATACAAGACTGGTCCCAGCTCTGGATCTAATACTACTTCTTCCAATTTGACAGAAGAAAGTCCGATATCATTGGGACGAAAAGGGGAACGTGTTGCAAACACTCCCATACGCTTATTGCCGCCCAAACGAGGCGGTTTTACCGTAGCAGACCAGGAATGACGTTTTGTACCAGAAAACTGCCAGATCAGCCAAATATGCGAAAATCCCTCCAACCCGCGAAAAGCATCCGGATTTCGATATTCTGGTTCAAATACAATTTTTCCTTTTAATTCTTCCACCAGACCACTTTGACGCGGAATGCCAAACTTAGCAGGGAAATCTGTATAAATATGCGCGATCACTTTCATTTCTTTGTTTCTTCTCTATCTCTTTATTTCTTTTCTATTTATTTCTTTTCTATCTCTTTATTTCTGTATTTTTTTATACTTTATCACCATTTGCTGACACAGTTCATTCGGTCTGCCAGTACTATTTATAGTGTATTTGCTTCTTTCTTCTGCCTCAGCTTCTACCATCGGCAGTATATATACTTTATTCCTCGGCGTCAACTTTTTCCAGTTCTGTCTCCAGCACCTGATCCAAATCTGCCATCATCTCCAGCAAAGTAATAAATTTTTCTTTGCCATACTGCTGAATAACCCGTCCATAAAATTCATTTAAGATCAGCTGCTGCTCCCGTGCCGCACAAATTCCGCTTTCTGTCAGCGTAATATAAGTACCATCGCTTCCCTTTCCATCATGCGTCCAAATTACCATACCACGATCATTCAGATCACGCACAATTTCAGATACCTTTGGCATGGGCATCTTTAATTTCACCGCCAAATCCTTTAAATAAATACGATTTGACGTATCCTCCGGATGTTCCTTACCATACTCTTTCTCGATTAAATGTTCGATAATTTCAACTGTTACATAATTCCCCGTTGACATTTTACGGAAAATCTTACGCGTATTCATCAAACCGCTGAGATATCTTCGAAATGTCATTTCATCGGATAAAGAACTAATGTCAGCTTCTGTTCTCAAATCTTTTTCATCAATAAATAAATTTTTGCCCATATACCATTACCTCCCATTTCATCATGCTGTCTCATTTACTTCTATCTCGATATCGATGCAGTTCCTGTGCCTTTTCTGTACACAATTTCCCACATCGTTATACACAAATTTGCCTTTTACTCGTGATCATTCTCGATACTCCATCAAAATCACAGAAAAGTATTTATAACTCCATCTAAAAATTATAGCACAGTATCTATAATTCCATCTAAAAATTATAGCACAGTATTTATAATTCCATCAAAAATTATAGCAAAGCATCCATGCTGCCGAAAAAATTACAGGAAAATATTGATGACCCCGATCACTGCACCGATCAGAGCACCTAAATTAACGATCATCCCTAGTTCATTTTTCATAACAGAAAGTACCAGTTCTTCCAAAGCATCGTTACTCATATTGGCAATTCTATTTTCAATAATTTCCCGTATCCGAAATTGTTTCGCAATTTGATCCGCATTTGACTCTACAAAATGCGTATAAACCTCTTTTAATTTTTCTTTCCAGATCGGTTCCTGACCACTATCTCCAACCAAATCACCCAAAACTGCGCTCGGTGCCTGTGCTTCTAATTGGCACATTTCAGTCTGCACATACTCATGAAGCTTTTCTTTCCCTTCTGTCTGCACCCAGGAAACTACCTCATCTCCAATCGGAGCCGCAATACTCTGGATCAAATCCGGTGTCACAAACATCGAAAGAAGTGGATTACTCATCTTCTCTCCAATAAAAGCCGTTCCTTTATCCACAATAAGCTGTCCAATATCCATATTGCAGATTCCCTGAACAACCTTATCTGTAAACAATTCCTCTAAATTCTCTTTCTTTTCGGTATAAACCGCTTCCCCTGTAAGCTCAGAAATCATCTGCTTCACAGAAGGTGCCTCTAAAAGAGCCGTTTGAAGCTGTCCAGAAATTCCATCTACGATAACATCCCGTGTTCCATCTGCTAACAAAGCCGCTTTGATCTCTGCCTCACCAAATAATTCATCTTCTACAGCTCGACCAATCGCCTTTGCCAATGCATCCTTACGTTTTGGAATCATTCCCGGTGTAAACGGTAAGGTATACCCACCAATTTTAACAGGATTTTTCGGACGAAATAACATCTTTACCGCTACATAATTTGTAAAATAACCAATAACCGCTCCTACTACAGGACCGGAAAGTACATTTATAATATCCATCGCTTTCCTCCAGTGTATCCATCTTAGCTGATCAAGTGAACCATAATCTGCAAAAACTATCAGCCATCAAATTATTCGAGTGCTAAATCTGTTTAAAAAAGAAACTGCGGTTCCAAAACCGCAGATATCTTTTTTCTGTATCATAGCTATTTTTCGTGGATTTGTCAACCCTTTCACGCGCTTTAAAAACGGTACTTTTGGTGAACTGCTTTGCGATCTGCTAAAAAACCCACACCCAGACATAACACGGCTCCTAATACCACCAACAGTACGATCATCAAAGCACAATGCATGAAAAATCGATCTGGCAATATCGTGATCACCGGATCATATTTCGGATCAAAGATCCAGTAATCATTCCGAAATGCAATTTTATGAAAGGTTACAAAAACCCAATCCCAATTAAATGCAATAAAAACCGCGATAAGACTGGGCAGTACCAACGTAACCGCTCCTGCTGCTTTCAAAAAAGCAAATGATCGCTTCCGAATATTCACGATCAGAATCGGCACACAGATCAAGAACGTCACGATCAGCAAATACTGAAAATACGAAAATAAACTTTTCACTTCCTGAAAATGAATCCGCCCACTTTCACTCATTGAAAATGTTGGAAATTCTAATTCACCCTGATAAAACATACTATTGTAATCAATCAGCACATCATAATTTTCCCGAATTACTTCTTCTGAATATCCAGATATCCCTTCTATATCTAAATGCTCGATATCCCAATAATACAAAGAACGAAAATTCAGTGTAACAACCACAGCAAAACTAATCCAGAACAACATCCATACAACTGCTAAAAGAAAATTAGAAAATGTCCACACCTTATTTTTATTTATCATAAATCGGATTTCCTTTTTTATCTAACTTTTTCGGTTTTCCCTTCTTTAAAATTTCTACTGCCATATCAAATGTTCCTTTTTTCCGACCTTTTTCTTCTTTTCTGCCAGTCTCCTTTAGCTTCATATGTTCTTTTCGCTTAGATTTTTCTTTTACATGATATCCGTCTCGACCGCTTCTTCCTTCTGCACGTTCAGCACGATATCCGTCTCGATTACTTCTTCCTTCTGCACGTTCAGCACGATATCCGTCTCGATTACTTCTTCCTTCTGCATGTTCAGCACGATACCCGTCTCGACCACTTCTTCCTTCTGCACGTTCAGCATGATATCCGTCTCGATTACTTCTTCCTTCTGCACGTTCAGCACGATACCCGTCTCGATTACTTCTTCTCTCAGAACGGGATCGTCTGCCTCCATCACGGCTTCTGCGGCCTCTGCCCTTTTCATCTCCACGATTTCGCCGTCTCGGTTCATATTTGTCAACCGGAATATCCGCTAATTCTTCTCCCATATGAAGCTTCAAAAATGCCGCTGCCAATTCCATTGCTGTACAATCTTCTTCCTCCATCTTCATTTCGATCATACGCGATGCATCCCGTAAATCTTTATCATGGAGAACTTCTGTTACCTCCGCCAATGCCTTTAATGCCTTCACTTGATTAATATCTGCAGACGTAGGCAATGCCCTGGCTTTCATTGTTGTTTTGCACATTCGCTCGATATCGCGAATTTTATAAATCTCACGACCTACTACTAATGTAAAGGAACGTCCATTTCGTCCCGCACGTCCAGTTCTTCCGATTCGATGTACATAATATTCGATTTCCTGGGGAACATCAAAATTAATAACCGCTTCTACATCACCGATATCAATGCCGCGTGCCGCTACATCAGTAGCGATCAGCACATCACAGCTGCCATTACGGAAGGATGCCATCGTACGATCTCGAACGGCCTGAGAAAGGTCACCATGCAGTCCTTCTGCAAAATATCCTCTGCCTTTTAAATGCTCTGCCAATTCTTCTGCCATTTTCTTCGTATTGCAGAAAATCAGTGTCCGCTTCGGATTATAATAATCCAGCAAACGAGTCACCGCTTCCCGTTTATTTTCCCGGCGTACCTCATAATAATATTGCTTGATCGACGGTACTGTCAATTCCTTTTGCACAGTTTTAATAAACACCGGATTATCCTGAAACTGACCCGTAATATCTAATATCGCCTGAGGCATTGTTGCTGAAAACAACACCGTTTGATGCGCACCTTCGATTTCCGAAAGAATCGCCTCCATATCCTCACGAAAACCCATATTTAACATTTCATCTGCTTCATCTAAGACAACAGTCCGAAGTTCACTCAGTTTAATCGTATGACGTCTCATATGATCCATTACACGTCCGGGTGTTCCTACAATAATTTGAATCCCGCCTTTTAAAGCGCGAATCTGCCGCGTAATATCCTGTCCGCCATAAATAGGAAGTACCCGAATCCCAGACATATATTTTGCAAATTTACGAATTTCCTCAGCCGCCTGAACAGCCAGTTCTCTGGTAGGGCATAAAACAAGGCCCTGCAGTGCATCCATCTGCGGATCAACCATCTGCAGCAACGGGATTCCAAAAGCTGCTGTTTTACCCGTACCCGTCTGAGCCTGCCCGATCAGATCCTTACCATCTAACATCACAGGAATCGCCTGCTCCTGGATCGGCGTAAACTGCTCAAATCCCATTTCACTAACAGCTCTCATAATTCTTGTATCAATTAAATCACCATTTAAATTTAATAAACTCATTCTAATCCTTTCTATTACATACAATACAACTCAGTATATACCAAACAAATCAGCATACACTAACCTAACCAGTATACACCAATCACATCTATCTTTGATGTATTACTTGCAAAAAAAGGCCAGCACTTATTAAAGCACTGACCTGAAAATGACCTTAAAATGTACCAACACAGTATAACATATGTTCGCAAAAAGTCAAGAAACTACTTTTGCTTATCATCTTCCTCATCAGTTTTTGAGCCGCCGTTTTCCAACCACCAGGAAAATACTCCAGCAGCAATTATGACAAGTACCAATGCAGCAATTATAATTGTTTCAAACATATTTTTTACCTCCGTTATGTAAATTTACAAAACCAAATTTTAAAATTCAAAAACTTATTATTGGATTATATAAATTACAACAAAGGTCCTTTCTTTCCATCCTGCCACTGAATATATGAAATAATGATTCTTCCTTTTCCAGAATCTTGATATTCTATATTTCGGATGATATTGATATTCCATATTAGAGAATGAGATAAGTTTTGCAACATATTTGGAACGTCTATTTCCTGTAGTCTCATCAAAAAACGACTTCGCAGCAATCGAATCTGTCTCATTGCTGTACAAAACTCTTTTTGACCAAGCATTTCATTCGTACAGATTTCAGCAGATGTTTCAATTAGCGAGGATAAAATATCTTTAATAACAGGATTTGTTTGATTTTGATTGGAAGAAGAATAATACGAAAAATAGGAATCTGTTTGTTTGTACTCAAAACACATCCCTGATAGTACTATGGATTGCAGCATGATAAGTGCTAAAAGCCAGCATAAATAGCGTTTCTGAATCTTTAACAGCATTAAAATCACCTGTTCATTTGACAAAATCTTAATAAAATAGCAAATTATGCGTTTTATTTCGCTCTATGGAAATGAATTTTTTACAAAGTAAAAAAAGAGCGGAAAACCATTGATTTCTCAAGGTTTCCCGCGTCCCAAGGGTTATGCCGGCGACCGGAATCGAACCGGTACGAGTATCGCTACCCGCAGGATTTTAAGTCCTGTGCGTCTGCCAGTTCCGCCACGCCGGCTAACAAATGGGGCCTACAGGGCTCGAACCTGTGACCCTCTGCTTGTAAGGCAGATGCTCTCCCAGCTGAGCTAAGACCCCATTAAACGACCCAGAAGGGACTCGAACCCTCGACCTCCGCCGTGACAGGGCGGCGCTCTAACCAACTGAGCCACTGGGCCATATCGTTTTAATGGTATCACCATATATCTTCGAGTTTTTGCAAGTTCAATGGACCTTCGGGGACTCGAACCCAGGACAGACCGGTTATGAGCCGGGTGCTCTAACCAACTGAGCTAAAGGTCCAGTCAGGCAACACCAGGGTGCTACACAACACACTTGCATGAATTGCTGTTGTTCAGCAAAGCCGATAAACGGACTCGAACCGTTAACCTGCTGATTACAAATCAGCTGCTCTGCCAATTGAGCCATATCGGCATAAGTGACTCCAGGGGGAATCGAACCCCCGTTACCGCCGTGAAAGGGCGATGTCTTAACCGCTTGACCATGGAGCCATATTCTTTTGCTTTAGGATGCTATCCTTAGCTCCCCCTGTTGGACTCGAACCAACGACACTGCGGTTAACAGCCGCATGCTCTA
>CAZTHP010000041.1:0-1461 GCA_964613155.1 uncultured Lachnospiraceae bacterium
TGAGATTATTAAGGAATTAACCGAGGTCGATCTGGGGCATATGACACCGATCGATGCCTTGAATTTCTTGTACCAAATGCAGTCAAAATTGAAAAATCGGGTGTAATTGCGGATAGAAAGTGGGAATCTTTGGTTATGCAATTGTCGATGTAGTTCACAATAGGAAAGAACGATTAGAATGGAACAGAACGATTAAAATAGAACAGAAAGATTAGAACAGAAAGAGCGGTGAGAGAGATGGGAAAAATTCATTTACTGGAACAAAGTACGATCAACCAAATTGCAGCTGGTGAAGTCGTAGATCGTCCAGTTTCGGTTGTAAAGGAATTAATGGAAAATGCGATTGATGCAGGTGCTGCTGCGATTACGGTGGAAATTAAGCAGGGCGGCATTGATTTGATTCGTGTAACCGATAATGGTTCCGGAATGATGCCAGAAGATATTCCTATGGCGTTTCAGCGGCATTCCACCAGTAAAATTAAAGAAGCCGTTGATCTGCTGACCGTTTCCAGTCTGGGCTTTCGCGGCGAGGCACTTTCCAGTATTGCCGCAGTGGCCAGAGTGGAATTGATTACCCGGACACACCGCAGTCTGGTAGGCAATCACTATGTGATCGAAGGGGGACAGCAGCTGGAATTCGAAGAAGTTGGCGCACCGGAGGGGACTACGATCATTGTCCGGGATTTGTTTTATAATACACCGGCGCGACGAAAATTTTTAAAAACACCAGCGACAGAGGGAAGCTATATTTTTGAATTAATTGGCAAAATGGCACTTTCTCGACCGGATATTTCGTTTCGCTATATTCAAAATGGTCAAAATCGCCTGCATACATCGGGAAATCATAATTTAAAAGATGTGATTTATCATGTCTATGGCAGAGAAATTACGAGAGAATTGATTCCGTTATCTTTTCAAAGTTCCTTTTTTTCTTTAGAGGGATTTATTGGAAAACCATCTATTGCGAGGGGGAATCGTTCCTGTGAAACTTATTTTATCAACGGGCGTTATATTCGCAGTCAGCTGATCAATCGCGCGATTGAAGAAGCGTACCGCAATTTCTTGATGCAGCATAAATTTCCGTTTACGGTGTTTCAGATTTTGATCGAACCGGAATTTACAGATGTGAATGTCCATCCTTCCAAAATGGAACTGCGTTTTCGAAATCAGGAATTTCTATTTGAAGAAATGGTACGAGCCATTCGAAAAACTTTAACAACAGGAGAACTTTCCCCTGATTTTGTAATTCGTGAAAAAATGCCGCCAGCAAAAAAAACGGAAAAACAGGCCGAACCGGAGCAAACAAGAGCGGCGACTGCAAAAACCGAGGAAAGCCAGAAAGTACAGAGCAAAGCAGCTGTGGCCGAACCGGAGCAAACAAGAGCAGCGACTGCAAAAACCGAGGGAAGCCAGGAAGTGCAGAGCAAAGCAGCTGCGGCAGAATCGGAGCAAACAAGAGCA
>CAZTHP010000041.1:1561-5191 GCA_964613155.1 uncultured Lachnospiraceae bacterium
GAAGTGCAGAGCAAAGCAGCTGCGGCAGAATCGGAGCAAACAAGAGCAGCGACTGTGAAAGCGGAGGAACGGGAAGAATCACCGAATCGGGTAATGGCGGAAAAACCGGATTTTGAGCGGCGAAAACGACAGGAAAAGTTGCCGGAGCCGTTTGAGGTCAAACGGATGGAGCAACTATTACTTCGAGAAAAAGAAGCGTCTTATGCAGAAGAAAAGGCGCAGCCGGGAACAACGGCTTCGGCTTTGCATCATGAAAATTTTGATCAAGTGCAGGCAGTAGAAGTACAGCAGCAGAATTTGTTCGAAGAAAAGCTGTTAACCATGGATACGCTTTCACAGGTTAAGTTGGTAGGGCAGATTTTTGATACGTATTGGATTGTTCAGTACCAGGAATATTTTATGATTATCGACCAACATGCGGCACATGAGAAGGTTTTGTATGAATCGATCATCCAGCAATTGAAGAATCAGGAGTATACGACGCAGCAAATGAATCCGCCGGCGATTATTACTTTAACACCCAGGCAGCAGGGGCAGTTGGAAACACTTTCGCAGGTGTTGGTTCAGTTGGGATTTGAGATTGAATTTTTCGGTGGAAATGAATATGCGGTTTATGGCATGCCGGATAATCTTGTGGGAATCCAGCCGATGGATTTTTTAGAAGAAATTTTAGAACATGCAGGAGATCGGGGGAAGGTAACACCGGAAGCGATTTACGAAAAAGCTGCATCGTTAGCGTGTAAGGCAGCTGTAAAAGGAAAGCAGCGTTTATCGGAGATTGAGGCAAAACAACTGATCGCAGATTTGGTTCAGCTGGAAAATCCCTATACATGTCCGCATGGACGTCCTACGATGATCAAGATGACACAGTATGAATTAGAGAAAAAATTCAAACGAATTTTGTAAGGAAAGAAAAAGAAGAAGCAGAAGAAAGGAATCAGTGTGAAAAAACCTTTGGTTATTTTGACAGGTCCTACCGCAGTGGGAAAGACCGCGTTATCAATCCGCCTGGCAAAAGCAATTGGCGGGGAAATCATTAGTGCAGATTCCATGCAGGTTTATCGAGGAATGGATATTGGTTCTGCAAAAGTAATGCCAGAAGAAATGGATGGAGTTCCACATTATTTGATTGATGTGTTAAATCCGGATGAGGAATTTAATGTTACAATTTTTCAGAAAATGGCCAGAAATGCGATGGAGCAGATTTATGCGCATGGGCATATTCCAATTTTAGTCGGTGGTACTGGATTTTATATTCAGGCGATTTTAAATGAGATTGATTTTACCGAAACGCAGACGGATACGACATATCGCAAACAGTTAGAACAACAGGCAGAAGAAAAGGGTGCGGATTGGCTTCATGCACAGCTAAAACAGGTAGATGCGCAGGCAGCTGCTGAGATTCATCCAAATAATGTGAAGCGGGTGATTCGTGCCTTAGAATTTTATAAAGAAACGGGAATGAAAATTTCCGAGCATAATGAGATGGAACGAAAGAAGCAATCTCCCTATCAGTATGCGTATTTTGTATTAAATATGGATCGTTCCAAATTATATGAGCGAATTGAACAGCGAATTGATATCATGTTTGAACAGGGATTATTGGAAGAAGTGAAAACATTGCAGGAAAAAGGCTGTCATGCAGGTATGGTTAGTATGCAGGGACTTGGCTATAAGGAATTGTTGGCTTATCTGCAGGGAACTTGTACGTTGGAAGAAGCGATTTATATTTTAAAGAGAGATACACGGCGTTTTGCGAAAAGACAGCTTACCTGGTTCCGCAGAGAACGGGATGTTTGCTGGATCGAAAAAGAAGCGTATGGACAGGATGAGAATAGAATTTTGGAAGCCATGCTTCTGATTTTGAAAGAAAAAGGGATTTTGCAGGAAAAGAATGTTTAAAAGAAAAAACGAAAAATTGTAAGAAAAGAGATTGTGAGGAAAGTAAAGATGCATTTATCAAAAGAGTTAGAAGAAATGTATGTTTCAATGGGACTTTCGGTGGAAGTTCAAAAATTAGGGCAGGAAGCAGAGGAAGCGCTGGCAGAGCGTTTTGCAGAAATAGATCGAATTGCACAGTTTAATCAGATGAAGGTGCTTCATGCGATGCAGGAATGTCGGGTAGCGGAACATCATTTTTCAACTTCGACAGGATATGGTTATAATGATGATGGCCGAGATACGCTGGAAAAGGTTTATGCCAAAACGTTTCATACAGAGGATGCGCTGGTACGTGCACAGATTACCTGTGGAACGCATGCACTGCATCTGGCACTGGCTGCCAATTTAAGACCGGGAGATGAATTGTATTCGCCGGTTGGAAAGCCTTATGATACGCTGGAAGAAGTGATTGGAATCCGTCCTTCGGTGGGATCTTTGGCAGAGTATGGTATTACGTATGCGCAGACTGATCTTTTGCCGGATGGCAGCTTTGACTGGGAAAATATCCGCAGATCGATCAATGAACGGACCAAACTGGTGACGATTCAGCGTTCCAAAGGCTATGCCAGCCGTCCGACTTTATCGGTTGATCAAATTGGTGAATTGATTCGTTTTGTAAAAGAAATCAAACCGGATGTTTTGGTTATGGTTGATAATTGTTACGGAGAATTTATTGAAACGAGAGAACCTTCGGATGTAGGTGCGGATATGATCGTGGGTTCCCTGATCAAAAATCCCGGCGGTGGTCTGGCACCAGTCGGCGGATATATTGCAGGACGTAAAGACTGTATTGAACGCTGTGCGTATCGGCTGACTTCACCGGGGCTGGGAAAAGAAGTAGGTGCAAGCCTTGGCTTAAATCAAACTTTCTATCAGGGATTTTTCCTTGCTCCGACTGTTTCAGCAGGAGCATTAAAGGGTGCGGTATTTGCTGCATATATTTATGAAAAACTGGGCTTTAAGGTGATTCCGGATTCTCGTGAAAGCCGTCATGACATTATTCAGGCTGTTGAATTACAGTCCGCAGAAGGATTAAAAGCATTTTGCAAGGGAATCCAGATGGCAGCACCGGTTGATAGCTTTGTGGTACCGGAACCGTGGGCGATGCCGGGATATGATTCTGAAGTGATCATGGCAGCAGGAGCTTTTGTACAGGGATCTTCGATTGAACTGAGTGCAGATGGTCCGCTGCGTCCGCCGTATACGGTATTTTTCCAGGGAGGTCTTACCTGGAATCATGCGCGCTTTGGTATTCTGATGTCCGTACAGCAGATGAAAGAAGCCGGTTTGCTGTAGGCTGTTCGATGGCAGACGGGAAACAGAAGATTGCAAGAAATTTGTAAAGATTCTAAAAGAATTTTTCAGAAAAAGTTAAAAGTTTGTGAACACGTAAGTTGGTCTATACTTTTATATAGAATTATGTTAGAATATATAAGCCTGTAAGATGATATGTGACACATGACGTTTTCAAAGTCTGTTGAAAAAAGATGCAAAAAAAGCAGATCGCGGAGGAAAAAAACAATCATGTGACGATGAAAGAGCTCCCCATTTCGGAACGACCTTATGAGAAATGTATGAAACGGGGAGCCTCTGTATTAAGTGATGCCGAGCTTTTGGCAGTAATCTTAAAATCGGGAAGCCGCACGTGTAATTCCGTTGAGATGGCGCAAAAGATTCTCCTTCTTTGCG
>CAZTHP010000041.1:5201-9416 GCA_964613155.1 uncultured Lachnospiraceae bacterium
GGAACCGAGGGAAAGCTTCAGGATTTATGCCATTTAACCATTGCACAGCTGATGAAGGTCGATGGAGTGGGGCAGGTGAAAGCCATTCAGATTCAGTGTCTGGCAGAACTTTGTGCACGGATGCAGCAAAATGTCTGGGAGGAGCGTCCTTTGCTCAATTCCCCGGATAAGATTGCGGATTGCTATCGGGAATCTATGAGCCGTTTAAAGCAGGAAGAGATGCATTTAATCTTTCTGGATACGAAAAATCGCTTGATACAGGATGTTCTTTTGACAAAAGGAACGGTGAATGCTTCTTTGGTTTCACCTAGAGAGCTTTTTATTGAAGCCTTGCGTTACTGTGCGGTGCATGTGGTGATGATTCATAATCATCCAAGCGGTGATACGTCTCCAAGTGCAGAAGATCTTGCGATCACGAAGAAAGTGAAAGAAGCTGGAGAACTGTTGGATATTCATTTGCTGGATCATATTATCATCGGAGGAAATCAGTATTTTAGTATGAAAGCAGCTGGATATCTGGTATAGCGATCTGTTTTCAGGATGAATGGATTGCACTTTGTACTGGCATGAGGTCTGCTCGTTGTTCTGATCGTGAATGGGAGATCGTAAGCATGTTTTTCTCATTTTGCCGGATGTTTTGAGTTTTACAAAAAGGTAGGGATGCAGATGGAAGAAAAAAAAGAAACCAATCGACCGCTGAAATTCGTTCTGACCGGTTTGACGGTTTTATTTGTCCTATTAATTCTTGTTTCCATATTTAAAAGCAATGCCGTAAGCGGTCCGCAGTCGTTTGTGAAATCCATCCTGATGCCGATGCAGGAAGGAATCAATAAGACAGGATCTGCGGCGGTTGATGCGGTAAATCATGTGGAAAGCCTGCGAAAAGCGCAGAAAGAGAATGAAGAATTAAAGAAACAGGTTATGGAACTGCAGCAGGAGATTACTTTGATGCAGCAGGATAAATATGAAGTAGATCAGTACCGGGAATTGTTTGAATTATCGGATCAATATAAAAATTATGAGATGACAGGAGCCAATGTAATTGCGAAAGATTCTGGAAACTGGTTCCATTCGTTTATTATTGATAAAGGTACAAATGATGGCCTTTCCAAAGATATGGCCGTATTAGCACAGGGCGGATTGGCGGGGATCATTACCTCGGTAGGTCCTTCTTCTTCCCGTGTTATGGCCATTATTGATGATGACAGTAATATTACTGCGATGTCTATGGGGATGAAAGAAAGCTGTATGGTTTCGGGAGATCTGGAATTATACGAAGAAGGTCGACTTCGCTTTATGTATGCGGACAAAGATGCCAGCATTGCAAAAGGCGATAAGATCGTAACTTCAAATATTAGTACCAAATATCTTCCCGGTCTTTTGATCGGCTATGTCGATGAGATTAAAACAGATGCCAATAATATGACCAAATCCGGTACGTTGATTCCATATGTGGATTTTACACATCTGGATACGGTGTTGGTGATCACGACGCTCAAGAATAATGGGGATGATATTGATGAATAAAAAGATACAGAGAGCGAGGGGGATTCTTGGATGAAGAAGTATGGTTCTATGCTGTTGTTTATTACCGTTGTGTTTCTGATTCAGGTAAATGTTTTCCCTTCCATTGATCTGGTCCGTATTTCGCCGAATTTATTAATTGTGATCACGGCAGGCTATGGCTTGTCGAAAGGTTCGAAAGAAGGATTGATCGCCGGTGTTTTCTCTGGGCTTTTGATGGATTGTATTTTTGGTACTGTATTGGGATATTATTCCCTTCCCTATATGTACATTGGATATTTTTGCGGACACTTCCGAAAGTATTTAAACGATGATAATTACATGATTCCAGGTTTACTTTGCGGCGTAAGTGATCTGTTGATGGGGCTGTATATTTTCGTATGCAGCTTTGCGCTTCGCAATCGCTTAAATCTGGGTTTTTATCTGGTTCATATTATATTGCCGGAAGTCGTTTATACGATCATTATTTCACTGATCCTGTTCAGAATTCAGATTTTGGTAAATAAAAAGATCGATAGCTGGGTGAAAAGGAGAGGAAGAAGAATTGCTAAAAAATCTATGGAGTAATTTTTTATATCAGGCCAAAAATGTTCTTACTTCCCGATTATTTGTTGTGGGAATCATAGCGGCACTTATGTTTGGCACGCTGGTTCTGCGTTTATTTTCCCTGCAGATCGTAGAAGGTGAAAACTATCAGCAGGAATATATGCAGACGAGTACCAGAACAGTAGAGGAAAGCTATACACGAGGAACAATCTTTGATCGAAATGGTAAAAAGCTGGCTTATAACAAATTAGCATATGTAGTAGGCGTCGTAGATGATGGTTCCTATACTGCCTATGAAAGAAATTTGATGATCCTGCGTTTGATCGAGATTTTGGATAAGCATGAAGAAGAATATGCATCTGCACTGTCGATTGCCTATGAAAATGGAGAATATGTCTTTACTACAACAACTGACCGGGCATTAAGCCGTTTTTTGCAGGATGTTGGTGTGTACAGTACAGATAGTGAAGCGAAAGCAGAGCAGAAGATGCCTCTCGAATGGTATACTCCGCAGTATGTTGTAGAGAAATTAACAGAGCGATACGGTGTGGGAATCACGATTGTCAACGGCAGAAAAGAAACGACTTATGAAGTAAAAGGAGAACGTTTACTGAAATTAGTTGATATTCGGTATGCACTTACATTGAATTCTTACCGAAAATATGTACCGGCCGTTGTTGCATCGGATGTTTCGGAGGAAACCGTTTCGGATATTATGGAGCACGAATATGAATTGTTAGGTGTTTCTATTGAGACCGATTCCGTCAGAACCTATGCCGATGCCGAGTATTTTGCACCGATTATTGGCTATACAGGTCAGGTTTCTTCAGAAAATCTGGACAGTTTGGATGATTCCTATTCAGCAGGAGATGTGATCGGAAAAACGGGAATTGAGGCAAGCTATGAAGATGTTTTAAAAGGAACGAAGGGAAGTAAGACCTTAGTAGTAGATAACCAGGGGCTTGTACGCAGCGTAGAAGATGAAGTGGAAGCAGAAGCTGGTGATGATGTCTATCTGACAATTGACCGAAATCTGCAGGTTGCTGCTTATACCCTGCTGGAACAGCATTTAGCGGGTGTTCTGGTATCGAAAATCGTCAATTATGATTGGGAAATTTCTTCCAATACGGTATCTTCGGATATTATGATCCCGGTGAAAGATGTTTATTTTCAGCTGATCAATAATAATGTTTTGTCAATGGATTCCTTTTCAGCAGAAGATGCTTCTGAGACGGAGCAGCGTTTATATCAGAAGTATGTATCTAAGCGGGATCAGATGCTAGATGCAGTTTGTTCCATTTTATTAGATGAAAATAGTAAAGTGAACAGCGAATATAACGAAGATCTGGAAGATAGTTTGAATTATGTGTTCAGTTTGCTCAAAAAGGAAGAAATTTTAAAAACGGATAGTATGGATACTTCATCCTCTCTTTATAAGCAATGGACCAAAGACGAGATTAGTTTGCGCAGTTTTTTGATCTCTGCTTTAACAGAAGGATGGATTGATGTCACAAAATTGAATTTAGACAATCGTTATACCGATATGGAGCAGACAATGGATGGTCTGGTTCGTACAGTCAAGGAGATTCTTTCGGAAGATGCAGAGTATGGAAAGAAAATCTATCGGTATTTGATTGATTCGGAAACGATTACAGGAGCTGAACTGTGTGTTGCATTATTTGATCAGGAAGTTCTGGCATATGATGCAGACGATTATCAGCGACTGCTGACTGGAGGAAATTCCACAGCATATTATTTTATTCGTGAAAAAATCTCCAATATTGAATTGACACCGGCACAGTTGGCTCTGGATCCCTGTTCTGGTTCTGTTGTGGTAACGGATGTGAAAACAGGTGATGTTTTAGCACTTGTGACGTACCCTAGTTATGATAACAATCGTGCAACGTCGGACAGCAGTTATTATGCACAGCTGAATGCCGATCAGTCGAAGCCGCTTTACAATCGTGCGACACAGACTCGAACGGCACCAGGCTCGATTTTTAAGCCGCTGACTGCTTTGGCCGGTATGAAAGAAGGGGTTTTAGGACCTTATGAACTGATCAAAACGGCTTCCAATGGTACGTTTACAGAAGCGGGTTATCATCTGGCTTGTTCGATCGCACCGAATAATCATGGTACGATTGG
>CAZTHP010000041.1:9426-22937 GCA_964613155.1 uncultured Lachnospiraceae bacterium
GGTGTAGCAACGGCACTTGAAAAATCTTGTAACTACTTTTTCTCCGAAGTCGCTTATCGCCTTTCTCTGGATTCACAGGGAAATTACCGGGAAGCAAAAGGTGTTGCGGCTTTCCAGAAATATGCAGAAATGTTTGGGCTGGGAGAAAATTCAGGGATTGAAATTTCCGAAATTTCCCCTCAGGTCACAAAGTCGGATGCGGTTCCTTCCGGTATCGGACAGGGTACACATAACTATACCAATACCCAGATTAATCGCTATCTGACGGCATTGGCGAATAAAGGACAAGTACTGGATCTGAATCTGGTACAAAAAACGACGGATCCACAGGGGAATGTTTTAGAGGAATCGCAGACCGAAGTGATTCGGAAGCTGGATTTTACAGAGGAAGAATGGAGTGTTGTCCATGAAGGTATGCACAATGCGATTTATGCTAACGCAAAGTATAAAGGCTGGTTTGGAAAGCTTGATGTAGAAGTGGCTGGAAAAACAGGTACCGCGCAGGAAGATAAAACTAGAGGAAATCATGCAAACTTTATTTGCTTTGCGCCATATGACAGTCCAGAGGTTGCCGTGAGTGTATCGATGCCATATGGTTATACCGCAGCAAATTCTGTATCAGTAGCAAGTGATGTACTGGCATATTATTATGGAAAGCTGAAGTTAAAAGATATTTTGAAGGACAGTGCTGTTATGCAGACAGGCACAGATCCGGCAGATTGATCCGATATACGGGAGGCATTATGAGGCAGGCAGTCATTGTAAAAGGAAATATTCACAAAGGAACGAAAGGGATTACCGTTCTTCTGGATGCGGAGATGCCGTTTTCAGAACTGTTAAATTGCATTGCAGAAAAGTTTCGGGAACTTTCCGATTTTTTAAAACAAAGTCATCTGGCTGTTTCTTTGGAGGGAAGAACGCTGACAACTGCACAGCAGCAGGCGATTTTAGATACGATTACAGAAAATTCGCAGATTGGTATCTTGTATCTGCTCGAAGAAGATGAACAAAAGGAACAGCTTTATTCGCAGAAGCTGGAAGCCGCTTTGCAGGAGCAGCAAAAGCCGGAGCCGGCAGAAAATATGTTTTATAAAGGAACCCTGCGTTCCGGTCAGATTGTGGAATCGGAATCCAGCATTGTGATCATTGGCGACGTGAATCCGGGCGGAAAAGTAGTTTCGGGAGGCAATATCATTGTTCTGGGTGCATTAAAAGGTGTTGCCTACGCTGGAATCTCTGGGAATCGACAGGCTTTTGTCGTAGCAATGGAGATGAAGCCAATGCAGATACGGATTGATAATATTGTAGCTAAATGCAGCGATGCGCTCGTTACCCAAAAGCGTGTCAAACGAAAGAAGCGTACGAATACAGAAGAAACACCTAAGATTGCACTTTTGCGAGATGAAAGCATTTATATTGAAAATTTAGATAAAGATACGCTATCTTCTTTAGATTTTTCTTAAAAATGAGTCATTTGCATAAAAAATACTGGAAATTCATAGATACATCGGTTACAATAAAACTAATTATCATATAAGAACAGTAAAGGTCCTTTTGTTTCAATGCAGCAATAAAAAGATTGTGAAAATAAAAGAGATGGTATAATCTGGAAACAATGGGGTATGGAGGACGAAGATATGGGTGAAGTCATTGTAGTAACTTCTGGTAAAGGTGGTGTTGGTAAGACCACAACAACGGCGAATGTGGGAATGGGACTTGCCATGCTGAATAAAAAAGTAGTATTGGTGGATACGGATATTGGTTTAAGAAACTTAGACCTTGTACTGGGATTGGAAAACCGTATTGTTTATACGTTAGTCGATGTTGTAGAAGGCACCTGTCGATTAAAGCAGGCATTGATCAAGGACAAGCGCTATGACAATCTGTATCTGCTCCCTTGTGCACAGACGCGGGAAAAAACAGCAGTAAACCAGGAGCAGATGCGTGTTCTGACCGAAGAATTAAAACAGGAATTTGATTATGTAATCTTAGATTCTCCGGCAGGAATTGAACAGGGCTTTAAAAATGCGATTGCAGGCGTAACTCGTTCACTGGTTGTAACAACGCCGGAAGTATCTGCGATTCGTGATGCAGATCGGATCATTGGTTTGCTGGAAGCAAATGGTATTTCTGAAAATTCTCTGATCGTTAACCGGATTCGGATGGATCTTGTAAAAAAAGGCGAAATGATGTCAATTGATGATGTTGTAGATGTGTTGGCGATCAAGTTGATCGGTGCAGTTCCGGACGATGAAAATATTGTAATTGCAACCAATCAAGGGGAACCTTTAGTTGGAAAAGAAGATACAATGGCAGGAAAAGCCTATATGAATATTGCGAAACGAATTTTAGGGGAAGATATTCCTTTGATGAATTTAGATGAAGGAAATAGCTTTTGGAAAAAACTTCGTGATCTATTCAGAGGACGTTAGAAGGGAGAAAAGGCATGAATTTATTGGATTTTTTTCGTAAAAAGCCGTCATCTGGAACGGTAGCAAAAGATCGTCTGCAGCTTTTGCTGGTATCAGACCGTTCTGCCTGCTCTCCGGAGATGATGCAGGCAATTCGTGATGACATTATTGCAGTAATTTCCAAGTATATGGATGTCGATATGGATGATATCAATATTGAACTGACAACAACAGAAGTAGATGGCTCAAGGAAAGCAGTTCCGACCTTGTATGCCAATATTCCAATTAAAGATGTGAAAAGGGAAACGGGTAAAACGCCGTAATGTTTGCATTTCAGAAATATAAATTTCGATATTTTAATTTTAAACTGTTGTTGTTTGTTATCTTTTTATCTGTAACTGGAATTTTGATCATACGCAGTGCGACCTTAAGCACGGGAGAAACCGGTACGTTTACCAAGCAGATTATGGGTGTTTGCATTGGGATGACGGCTATGCTGATCGTATCGCTGATTGATTACCATTGGATCATGAAAATGTATCTGGTCATCTATGCCGGGATTACTGGTATTTTGCTGCTGACACGTTTTACCCCGTTGGGGACAGCAGCTGGTACCGGAGCAAAGCGTTGGATCGACATTGGCCCGATTCGTATTCAGCCTTCTGAATTTGCAAAGGTTGCATTGGTCATCGTGCTGGCACAATTTTTTCACCTATGTCATGATCGAATCAATGCTTTGGGTGTTGTAGCAGCTAGTTTGGTTGTCGTGGGAATTCCGCTTTTGTTAGTCATGTCACAGCCGGATTTATCGACTTCTCTGGTTATTATTTTTATTTTTCTGGTCATGATTTTTACTGCGGAGATTAGCTATCGCTGGATCTTATCCGTTTTAGCAGTTGTCACACCATTTGCAGCGGCATTTATTTTCCTGATCGAGAAAAACTTGATTCCGGAGCAGATTTTAAAAGGATATCAGCGAAACCGAATTTTGTCCTTTTTGCATCCACAGGATTTTCCGGATCTGGCAATGCAGCAAACCACATCGATCATGGCGATTGGTTCCGGCGGTTTGTATGGTAAGGGCTTATTTAATGAAAGTCTGGAATCCGTAAAAAACGGGAATTATCTGATGGAAGAAGATACGGACTTTATCTTTGCAGTAGCAGGTGAGGAACTTGGTTTTGCAGGATGCTGTTTGATTATTGCAATTTTGTTTTTAGTTGTGATAGAATGTCTTATAACAGCAGCTCGTGCACAGGATATGGCGGGGCGGCTGGCGGCAACAGGAATTGCAGCACAGATTGCATTTCAAAGCTTTGTGAATATCGGAGTTGCGACCTTTATTTTACCCAATACAGGGCTTCCGCTTCCGTTCATCAGCGCAGGATTAAGCTCTTTGCTCAGTGTCTTTATCGGAACCGGTATGGTGTTTAATATTCGAATGCAGCGAAAGCGGGATGGAGCTTTTGAAAGCATCAAGTGAGATTTTAAGAAAATAGCAGGTGAGCTTTTTGGTAGGAAGCAAACTTGTCGATGGCAGAATAGAGAAACGATTAGGAGGT
The DNA here is from genome assembly GCA_964613155.1 of uncultured Lachnospiraceae bacterium. Taxonomy (GTDB): domain Bacteria; phylum Bacillota; class Clostridia; order Lachnospirales; family Lachnospiraceae; genus TWA4. Next base: position 13,400 of record CAZTHP010000041.1, read on the forward strand.
TGAAATTAAGATGAATATCGGACTTATCGCACATGATTCGAAAAAGAAATTAATGCAGAATTTTTGCGTGGCATATAGAGGAATTATGGGAAAGCATGAGCTGTATGCGACCGGTACAACAGGAAGATTGATTGAAGAAGTAACCAATTTAAATGTTCATAAATTTTTAGCCGGTCATTTAGGCGGACAGCAGCAGCTTTCTGCTCATATTGAGCAGAATCTGATTGATCTGGTGATTTTTTTAAGAGATCCGCTGACGCAGAAATCACATGAGCCGGATGTGAACAATGTCGTAAAAATCTGTGATATGCATAATATCCCTTTGGCGACGAATGTAGCAACGGCAGAGCTGTTGATCAAAGCTTTGGATAATGGCGATTTAGATTGGAGAGAGGCATATAAATAAGCCTTCTTCGATCGATCGGTATCTACAGGGATTGAAAGATTGATTCGATGAATCAATCCGATCAAAGAACAGCAGATTTTCTTATGTAAGAGTTGCTGTAGGATAAGATGGTGGTGCAGGAACTGAGATGAAAAAAAAGCAGATCATTGCAATTATGATGACAAGTATTTTGATGTTGACAGGCTGCGGAGGGCAGGGAAAAACAGAATTGCTGGCGCACGAACATGGTCTTTCGGAAGATGTGCAGGCGGCTTCCGATCGGATGGCAGAAACTGAGCAATGGATGGGGCAGGAACTTTGTGTTCCAGATGCTCAGGCGTTGGCAGAAGACGAGGAAGTAGATGCAGCAGCTGCCCTTTTCTTTTCTTTGGAAAAACCGGAGGCGGTCTATGCCAAGAATGTTTACCAGAAACTGAATCCTGCCAGCATTACAACCTTATTTACTGCTTATGTAGTGCTTCAGGAGCGATCTCTTTCGGATACGGTTACGGTGACAGCTGATGCAGTATCCAATCTTTACCGGGTTTCTGCGGTTGGATTAAAGCCGGGAGATCAGTTGACGGTAGAACAGCTGTTGTATGGGATGCTGTTGTGTTCCGGTGTGGATGCAGCGAATGTGCTTGCAATTGATACAGCCGGCAGTATGGACGCTTTTGTTCGAATGATGAATACCGCTGCGAAAGAATGCGGCTGTGTGGATACGCAGTTTCAAAATCCGAACGGCTTAACCCAGACAGGTCATTATACAAGTGCCTATGATATTTATCGGATTATGCAGTGTCTGTCAGAAGATGCGCGTTTTATGAAGATTTTTTCCACCAAAACGTATCAGGCAGTTTACAAGGATGCGGATGGCAATGAAAAGGAAGAAACATATGCATCGACGGTTCAAACGATCGAAGATGGCATTTCGCAGATTGGTTCTTGTGAGATTGTAGGCGGTAAGACAGGAACGACACAATCGGCAGGTCACTGTCTTGCCTTAATCTGTCAGAACAAGGAAGGCGAGTTGTATGTGGCAGTTGTGATGAAAGCCAGCAGTAAAGAGCGATTATATGAACAAATTGAGCATATTGTAAAGAAAATTTAAAATTAATATTGTCATTTTGCTGAAAATATACTATAATTAATTCATCTAATCTATATTTGTATGTAACATTTTGAATAATGTTCAGATAAAGATAAAACTACCTAAAGGAGGGATTGCTATGGTTCAGATTATAGCCGGAACAAAAGGAAAAGGAAAAACAAAAATTCTACTGGATAAGGCTAATTCAGCAATCAAAGGCGCAAAAGGTTCTGTGGTTTACCTGGATAAAAACACAAAGCACATGTATGAACTGAATAATAAGGTTCGGTTAATTAATGTCATGGATTATTCTGTAAACTCATGTGAAGCATTTATCGGTTTTATTTGCGGTATTGTAGCACAGGATCATGATCTTGAGGTGATGTTTTTAGACAGTTTCCTGAAGCTTGCTTATTTAGAAGGTCAGGATATTACAGACGCTATTTTAACTCTGGATGCGATCAGTCAGAAATACGGAGTTGATTTTGTGATCAGTATTTCCATGGACAAAGGTGAGTTCTCAGACGCTGTTCTGCCTTTTGTTACGGATGCATTATAAGAGAGATTTGTTACATAGGACGATATAGCTGTGGTGGCAAACTGCAGCTTGGCAGTGAGAAGAACACGCTTTGCGAGTGATACTCGTTAGGGCGGCAGTCGTCGGATCTTATGTGAGCATAGATTTGCTTCGTTACTCGCATAAAAAAGGCAAGGTATAAACAATCGGTTCGTGTTTGTACCTTGCCTTTTCTGCGTATTGCTTGAATTTACTTAATCGTGTATTGCTTGAATTTACTTAATTGCGTATTGCTTGAATTTACTTGATCGTGTATTGTTTCGATTCGTTAGCTTGTCTGTTTTTTAAATTTACTGGCTCATTTGCTTGTCTTGGTTACGTGATTTCTTTGCTCATTTAGTTGTTCGGCTTTCTTTAATGTGTTTTAGTCGTTTTCAGAAGCAGAGCGGATTCTTCCATAGGTACTGATCAGATAAATTCCGCATAAACCGACTGCGGCATAGATGATCCGGCTCAACCAGGTCATATTTCCGAATAACCAGGCAACGAGATTGAAATTAAAGAAACCAATAAGTCCCCAGTTTACACATCCAATGATTGCAATCGTCAAGATTGCGTAATCTACTCCTCTTGTATCCATACAGACCTCCTGTTTTTTGAAACATTGCAGCAATTCAGCTTTTAGCGAATGATTTCCGTTTTTCTGAATTACTTGAAAATAATTTTGCAGCTGCGAAAAGTACAGCTCTGGCTGAATGATTCCGCGTTGTTTAGGGATAGTATCGGCATGATGAGAAAAAATATACATTTTTTCAAGTAAATTCTTGAACTTTAGTTACGGATTCATTATAATATGATGCAACAGTGGAAAAATGAAATAAGAGTGGAAGCAGCAGATAGGGAGATTAAGATGAGAAAGAAAAAAACAAAGGTTCTGCGTCTCAAACAGTTTAATATTGTGCATTTGATCTTTTTTTTATTTTTTGTCTATATGGTGATTATAGTTGGAAAGTATATTGCAAAAGAAGATATAAAAGTTTGTGAAGTCACAGAAGGTTCTCTGACCAAGAATCATAATTATACCGGTTTGATCCTGCGAACAGAAACTTTGATGTATGCGGAGGAAGCAGGCTATATCAAATGTTATCTGAATGATGGAGATCGTGTGCAGAAGGACGGCACTGTTTTTGCACTTGCCAAGACGGAAGATGCACTGAATGCAGCAGACAGCGGAGAGAATTCGATTACCGAGGAACAGTATCGTTCGTTACGAAAATATCTGAATTCTTTTACGACAAGGTACGGTGGGCAAAATTATACGGATGTATATACGTTTAAAGATCAGTTGATGACTACTTTGTATGGGATGGAGCAGCAAGAAGCAGAGGAGAATGAACAAGCTGCACTTTCTATGCAAAAAGCAGAAAAAAGTGGTGTCCTTTATTTTACGATGGACGGTTTGGAATCGCTGCAGGCGGATCAGATTACACGAAATACGATGGAAAAGATTACATTTTCCAGTGCACGAATGCTGACAGGGGATGTGGTAGAAGCCGGTCAGGCGGTCTGTAAGATCATTTCGGATGAAACATGGGATATCTTAATTCCGATTACCGAGGAAGATGCTATTTATTACGCTGACCAGACCAAAGCAAAACTGTATTTTGATGATATTGATACCGTGGTTACTGCGGATATTGAGATTTATAAAGATGCAGATGGTGCAGATCTGGCGCGGTTTACTTTGGATGATTATGTATCTTCATATGCGGCAGAGCGTTTCGTGAGTTTTCAGTTGATGAAAGACATTACTTCGGGTCTGAAGGTTCCGAAAACCAGTGTTGTTTCGAATGAACTCTATGTCGTACCGATCGAGTATGCATATACGAAGAAGAAGGTGGGATTTGCGCAAAAAAAATCGCATTTCAAAGAGGAAAGTGTGGAGATGCTCACACCTTCGATTACATATAAGGATGATCAATATTACTATATTGAAGAATCTGAAATCGATAGTGGTACGATCTTGTTAAAAATGGATGAAAACGGAAATGTCTTGGCAGATGCCCCGGAATTTCAAGTTCAGGAGAAAAAAATTCTGCAAGGGGTTTACAATGTAAATAAAGGGTATGCTGTTTTTGAAGTAGTAGAAGTTTTAGAACAAAATGAATCGTATTGTATCATAAAAGGTGGCACAACGTATGGATTGGCAGTTTACGATCATATTGTTTTGAATGCATCTACGGTAGATGAAGACGATTTACTGTATTGATTTATAGTTATGAAGATGATTTACTGTGTTGATTTATTGAAAAATCGGATTAAGTATGTTATAGTAATATAGACTAAGCAGTCTCTATTCTCGTAATGATGAGAGGTTTTGGAATGGCTAAAATGATGGATAGTATGTTTAAATTCTTCAAGCTTCCTTATGCTGATAATGAAGGATATGAGGAAGGGGAAGAAGATGATTTGTATGAGGCACCCGTAAAGAAAGAAGTAAAAAATACAAAAAGTACGGATAAATTGGAAAAAGAAGATGAGGGAGAAAGCTTTCGCAGGAATACTACAGGGAAAACAGCAACAGCTCGTGAGACAAGCTGGCAGTCAAAAACAGATTCGTCTCAGACGGAGAGTTTTTTTGCAAATTCCAATTCTAGAGTAGGAAGATCTGCAAATCGTCCGTTTTCCAATGTGTCGGTGGTCAAAGGAGAAAGTAATATGGAATCTGAGATCGTTTCAATTCGACCGAAGGATGATAGTGCGAGACGCGAAATTGGCGACAATTTGCTGCAGGGAAAAACCGTTTTGATCAATATGGAAAGTTTAGAAGTTTCTGAAAAACAGCGGATTATTGATTTTACCTATGGTGTTTGTTTTGCCATTCATGGAACGATGCATTTTCCTTCTAAATACATCGTGGTTGCAGCACCTCATGAAGTTTCCTTGAGCGGAGAATATGAGGATTTGGAGGAAGCTTCCAAGCATTCCGATGTAAAACCACGGTTCGAATATTAAAAGACGAAATATTAAAATTTTGAAGGAAGCAAACGGCGGTCGCTGTTTGCTTTCTCCAGTTCAGGAGGTTAAGATGATTACAGTACATGATAAAGGAAAGCCGATTTATAATATTTATATTGAAGACAATTACAGTGCTTTAAAACAAGCATTTTTAAGTTTTGAGGATCCTGCTGTTCGAAAAGTTTGCATTGTAACGGAAACGACAGTAGCTCCCTTTTATTTAGAAACTGTGAAACAAATTGCGGCGTCCTGTTTTGGAACGGTGACTTCCTTTGTTTTTCCTGCCGGCGAAGCACATAAAAATTTAGATACAGTTCAAGATCTCTATGAGCATTTGATTCAAAATCATTTTGAACGAAAGGATATGCTGATCGCATTAGGAGGCGGTGTTACAGGTGATTTAACCGGTTATGCTGCGGCAACTTATTTGCGGGGTATTTCCTTTATCCAATTACCGACTACGTTGCTTTCTCAGGTAGACAGCAGTATTGGCGGGAAAACGGGTGTGGATTTTAAAGCCTATAAAAATATGGTAGGAGCGTTTCACCAGCCAGCTCTTGTGTACATCAATCTGGATACATTAAGAACGCTGACACAGAAGCAGTATTGCGAAGGGATGGGAGAGATCATCAAGCATGCTTTGATTCGGGATGCAGCGTATCGGACTTGGCTTTCTGAGCACATGGATGCGATTTTGAAGCGTGAGGGAGCTGCCTGCCGAAAGATGATTGAAATCAGCTGTGAAATTAAGCGTAAGGTAGTGGAGAATGATCCCAAAGAACAGGGGGAACGCGCACTGCTGAATTTTGGTCATACTTTAGGTCATGCGGTTGAAAAAGTCAGTCATTTCAGACTTCTTCATGGAGAGTGTGTAGCATTGGGTTGTGTGGCTGCTTCCTGGATTTCCTGGCAGCGGGGAATGCTGACACAGGAGCAATATCAAGAAATCCGTACCTTGTTTGAGAAATCCGGTTTACCGATTTTCGTTCAGGATATCAGTCTAAGCGATGCGATGGAAGCCATTAAGCATGATAAAAAGATGGAAGCTGGCAAAGTGAAATTTATCCTGCTGCAGCAGCCTGGAGAAGCCGTGATCGATCAAACCGTAACGGCAGAGGAAATGGAGTGTGCGCTGCGGGAAATTTTAGAAGGAAGATAAGAAGGAAGATTAGATGAATAAAAAGAATCAAATAAAACACGTTCTGTGGGCAGCACTCTTTTTGCTGATCTTAGTGATCGTAGATCAGGGAACTAAAAAATTGGCACTCCACTATTTGTACAAGCAAGAGCCGATTGAAATTCTTCCTGGAATCTTTGAACTGCATTTTTTGGTCAATCGTGGTGCCGCTTTTGGAATTTTGCAAAATCATCCCTATTTTTTTGCCGGAATTACTGTGATCGTCTTAATAGCACTGATTTATATATATGGCAAGATACCGTTCGAAAAGCGTTATACGCCGCTGCGTGTTCTTTTTGTTTTATTAATGGCAGGTGCGGTCGGAAATTTTATCGATCGGATTTTGCAGGGATATGTAATTGACTTTTTCTATTTTAAATGGATTGATTTTCCGATTTTCAATGTAGCAGATTGTTATGTTGTGATTTCCGTAATTTTATTGGTCTGCACTCTGCTTTTTTATTACAAAGACGAGGAAGTGGATATGCTGATGGAAGAAATTTGGCCGAGCAGGAGGCAGGATGGATGAATTCTTATTGTTTTTTAGCTGATCAGGCAGCGGACAATGAACGGATTGATAAGTATCTTACGCTGTATCTGCAAAAGCATTCTCGTTCTTTTTTGCAGAAATTGATCAAAGATCAGCAGGTTTTTGTAAATGGAAAACCGGTGAAAAGCAATTATCGGTTGCGAGAAGAAGATCGAATTGAATTAACTGTACCGGAGCCATTGCAGACCGATATTCTTCCAGAGGATCTGCAATTGGAAATTGTGTATGAAGATGAAGATTTACTGGTTGTCAACAAACCCAAGGGAATGGTTGTACACCCTTCTGCGGGTCATGCTTCTGGTACGCTTGTCAATGGTCTGATGTTTCATTGCAAGGATCATTTGTCTGGAATTAATGGTGTTTTGCGTCCAGGTATCGTACACCGGATCGACAAAGATACCACAGGGCTTTTAATCGTCTGCAAAAATGATTCGGCGCATCGCAGTATTGCCGAACAATTAAAGGAACACTCCATCACACGCCGTTACCGTGCTTTAGTAAAAGGTCGTTTCAAGGATTCTGAAGGAACGATTGATGCGCCGATTGGCAGAAATCCTTCCAATCGCTTGAAAATGGCTGTCAATGAGCAGAACGGTAAACAAGCGGTGACACATTATCGTGTTTTAGAAGAATTTAAGGATTGTACGTATGTAGAATGTCGTTTGGAGACGGGAAGAACGCACCAGATTCGTGTGCATATGTCGAGTATTGGTCATCCGCTTTTAGGCGATGTCTTATATGGAGGTCCAGCTGTAAAAAAAGTAGAAGGCCAGATGCTCCATGCTAAGGTGATTGGCTTTATTCATCCGCGAACCGGAGAGTATCTGGAATTTGATTCGGAATTGCCCTTGTATTATCAGGAAATTCTAGAAAAACTGCAAAAAGGAATTTTTAGAATTTAAAAAACGAAAATATAAAAATAAAAAACGTATAAAGTCATTCCTTCTGGAGATACTGGGAATGTCAGATTCGAAAACATGGCAATAGGAGCTGCTTTTAGGTGTCCTTTCCTTGCAGATTGCAAGTACGATGTTTTGGACAGACCTGAATGAGAGAAGGAGAGTTTTTATGGCAAATTACGATAAGAATACCAAGAAAGAATACAACGCGTATCAAAAAAATGCAGAGGAGCAGAAGCAGGCAAAAAATGGTATAGGATCCAATCGCCAGAATTGCATGAATGAAAGCAATTCTACAAACAGCCGGAATGCTGCAAATGAAAGCAATCGTTCGAACAATCGAAATGCAGAGAACGAAAGTAACTGTGGCAACAGCCGAAATGCCGCAAATGAAAGCAATCGTTCGAACAGTCGAAATGCAAAGAATGAGAGTAATTGCAGCAACGACCGAAATGCAGAGAACGAAAGTAACTGTGGCAACAGTCGAAATGTCGCAAATAAAAGCAATTCTGCAAACAGCCAAAATTGCCGAAATAAAAAATAAAGGCAGCTATTTGGAGAGTATGTGCCACCGCAGTGTGAAACTGCGGTGGTTTTTCTTTTTTGATTTTTTACTATTTCTGGAAAAATGTGTCGTATTATGGTTTTGTTTTGAGGATAGTATAGTCCTTATCAGATTTAAAAAGGAAATGGAAGCCAAATAAGAAAAAGTATCATATGTTATAAAAAAGAGACGATACGGGGTTTTTATGGAATATCGATATCGTTTGCCAATTCCCCAAGGCGTATACGGAAGAGGCGTTACGGTTGCAATTTTAGATACGGGAATTGCCAATCATCCGGATTTTAAAAATCGAATCTTGCTCTTTAAAGATTTTGTTAATAAAAAACAAGTGCTGTATGATGACAATGGACATGGAACACACGTAGCCGGAATCTTAGGAGGCAGCGGTTTTTTAAGCCGGAAAAGCTGCTGCGGTATGGCACCAGCGGTTCAAATGGTCATTTTAAAGGTATTGGATCAGAATGGAAATGGTAGTTTGAAACATGTTTTGAAAGCTTTGGACTGGCTGAATGCGAATCGGGAAAAATATCAGATTCGGATTGTAAATATTTCCATTGGAACGCTGCCAGATCGAGAGACAGATGAGGGTTCGCTGCTAATGAAGAAAATAGATTATTTATGGGAGCAAAATATTTGTATTTTCGCAGCAGCAGGGAATGCAGGTCCTGCAAAAGGAAGTATTACCAGTCCGGGGATTAATCGAAAGATTATTACTGTGGGGTGCTGTGATCCTTTTCCGGTGTTGGAGCATGGAACGAAAATTAAAATGCGCTATCCCAGTCGTGGACCGGTTTTGCATAATTGTGTGATGAAGCCGGAAGTTGTTGCTTATGGAAAAGAGATTTTATCGTGTAATTATCGTTATTTAGAAGGGCAAAAAGCGTATATTCGAAAAAGCGGAACTTCTATGGCAGTACCCATGGTAGCAAAAATGTAACGCGAAAAGGTTAAAAAAATATAGGAAAATATGAGAAAACTGTATAGAAATTAATCAAATCGCCTTGTCTTTTCTTATATTTCGGAGTACTAGATCTGAATTTCAATCGTATCACCATCCCATGTGCATCGGTTGACACATAGCTTTAACATTTGATTTCTTTCTTCATTGGAGAGTGTATCATACTTCTCTATCAGATCACAGATCAGAGAAACTTTCTTTTTCGATTCTTCTGTATAATCCGCAGCTTGTTCCGAAATAATTTGAGCCTGCAGCAAGATTTGTTTGGAATTGTCAAGCTCTGTATCCAGCTTGTCAATCTCTGCCAGTATGTACTTTTTGGTTCGATCGGACTCGGTCATAGATAGAGAAGAAACAAGACTTTCAATTTTCTGTTCCA
>CAZTHP010000042.1:0-22744 GCA_964613155.1 uncultured Lachnospiraceae bacterium
AAGCCCATTGGCTTTAGACAATGGGTAGTTCACAGGGCAAAGAAGGTAAGAAAGCAGAGGCAGTCCGAAAGACTAAGATGTCTGCAAATATTGCTTGCGGTGCGTACGATTTCTATGCTATACTGTTTTGCGACTGAATCAGGAGGTATAGAAGATGGCTGTTGATCAGAGTAAAATACGAAATTTCAGCATAATTGCTCATATTGACCATGGTAAATCGACATTAGCAGACCGTATCATTGAAAAGACCGGTTTGTTAACCAGCAGAGAGATGCAAAACCAGGTATTGGATAATATGGAACTGGAACGAGAGCGTGGTATTACAATTAAATCTCAGGCTGTTCGTACGATTTACAGAGCACAGGATGGAGAAGAATACATTTTTAACTTAATTGATACACCAGGACACGTGGACTTTAATTACGAAGTATCTCGAAGCCTGGCTGCTTGTGATGGTGCGATTCTGGTTGTCGATGCCGCACAGGGAATTGAAGCGCAGACGTTGGCGAATGTTTATCTAGCGCTGGATCATGATCTGGATGTTTTTCCTGTAATCAATAAGATCGACCTGCCCAGTGCCGATCCGCAGCGTGTAGCAGATGAGATTGAAGATGTGATCGGAATCGAAGCACAGGAAGCACCGCGTATTTCTGCAAAAAGCGGGTTAAATATTGAAGACGTACTGGAAGCGATCGTTCATAACATTCCGGCACCGAATGGAGATCCGGAAGCACCGCTGCAGGCGTTGATTTTTGACTCGGTGTACGATCCGTATAAAGGGGTTATTGTTTTTTGCCGAATTATGGAAGGTACGGTAAAGAAAGGCACACCAATTCGGATGATGGCAACTGGGGCGGTTTTTGAAACCGTAGAAGTGGGCTGGTTTGGTGCTGGACAGTTTGTACCTTGTGAAGAACTGAGTGCCGGTATGGTAGGTTATTTGACCGCCAGCATTAAGAATGTACAGGATACCCGTGTGGGTGATACCGTTACGAACAATGCCTGCCCTTGTGCAGAACCGCTGCCCGGCTATAAAAAAGTAACGTCAATGGTATACTGTGGTGTTTATCCAGCAGATGGTGCACGTTATAATGACCTGCGGGATGCTCTGGAGAAGCTTCAGTTAAATGACGCTTCACTTTTCTTTGAACCGGAGACCTCTATTGCATTAGGTTTTGGCTTCCGCTGTGGTTTTTTGGGGCTGTTGCATCTGGAAATCATTCAGGAACGTCTGGAACGTGAATACAATCTGGATCTGGTGACCACCGCTCCTGGTGTTGTTTATCGAATCCACAAAACCGATGGCACAATGCTGGAATTGACCAATCCTTCCAATATGCCGGATCCTTCTGAAATTGATTATATGGAAGAGCCTATTGTCAGTGCAGAGATCATGGTAACAACGGATTATATTGGAGCAATCATGACTTTGTGTCAGGAACGCCGCGGTGTTTATCTGGATACTAAATATCTGGAAGATACTCGTGCCGTATTGCATTATGAGCTTCCTTTGAACGAGATTATCTACGATTTCTTCGATGCATTAAAATCCCGTTCAAGAGGCTATGCATCCTTCGATTATGAGATAAAGGGATACGAACAGGCTGATCTGGTGAAATTAGATATTCTCATCAATAAAGAAGAAGTCGATGCGTTATCGTTTATTGTACATGCTTCGACTGCTTATGAAAGAGGCCGCCGGATGTGCGAGAAGTTAAAAGAAGAAATTCCGCGTCATTTGTTTGAAATCCCGATTCAGGCAGCAATTGGCTCTAAGATTATTGCCCGTGAAACTGTAAAAGCAATGCGTAAAGACGTATTAGCAAAGTGTTACGGTGGTGATATCAGCCGAAAACGAAAGCTGTTGGAGAAGCAGAAAGAAGGAAAGAAACGGATGCGTCAGGTCGGTAATGTAGAAATCCCTCAGAAAGCATTTATGAGTGTACTGAAGCTGGATGAAAACTAATAAGAGAACAAATCTGTTCCCGGCGCATGAATCATGTGCCGGGATTTATTTGCATATACCCTTTTGTGTGAAAAAATGTGATTATTGTGATTTTTTATCGGCTCCGGCAAGTAAAAACGTGCAGCAGGCGTATCTTAAGCAGTTAAATCGTGAACTATTGCAGATCTGTAAGCGTATGCAAAGCGAAAATCAAGAGATTTCTACGGTTTATTTTGGAGGGGGAACTCCCTCGATCCTGCCTGGTGAAGCGATTGCGGATTTGATGCAGACGATTACTCGTTCCCACCTTTTACGGGAAGATGCGGAGATAACACTGGAGCTGAATCCGGGAACGGTTTCTCAGGATAAATTAGCGATCTATCGTCAGGCGGGAATCAACCGCCTCAGTATTGGAGCGCAGTCCTTTCGAGATGAAGAATTAAAACGATTGGGGCGGATTCATACTTGCCAAGAATTTTTGGATGCGTATCAAGCAGCGCGTCAGTGTGGATTTGACCAGATCAGTTTGGATCTGATGTCGGGGCTGCCGGGACAAACTGCCCAGCAGTGGCGCGAGAATCTGGAGATGGCGGTTTCACTGGAGCCGGAACATATTTCGGCCTATAGTTTGATCATCGAAGAAGGAACGCCGTTTTATGAGCGTTATGGCGAAAGCTGGAGCGAAGAAAATGAAGAACTCGATCGGCAGATGTATGAGGATACGAAAATTATTTTGCAGCAGGCTGGTTATCAGCGTTATGAAATTTCCAATTATGCAAAACCGGGCTGTGAAAGCAGACACAATACATCGTATTGGACGGGGATTCCCTATTTTGGCTGTGGATTAGGCGCTTCCTCCCTTCTGCAGACGGGAAATGTCTGGCTTCGAACACAAAATGAAACCGATTTAACCGCTTACTTAAAAATGGAAGAATTTTCCTATGTGGAAACGGAAGAATTAACCTTGCAGGCGCAGATGGAAGAATTTATGTTTTTGGGACTGCGCTTAACACGCGGAATCGACCCGAAGGTATTTGCAAAGCGTTTTCCGCAGGCAGGTACTTTGGAAGCACAATATGGAACTGTTATCACCGAGTTGATGCAGGATGGATTGCTGGAATATAAAGAAAATCGGATTGCTTTGACGGATCGTGGGTTGGATCTGAGCAATTATTGTTTTGAAAAATTTCTTTTATAAGGATGATGCATTTTATAAGGATGATAAATAAGGAAGGAGCACTCAATGAAGATATTGATTCGAAATGGTCATGTATTGAATCCGGCAGATGGATTGGATCAGAAAGCAGATATTTTAGTAGAAGATGGGCAGATTTGTCAGATTTCAGCCGAGCCGATCCTGGAAACGGATGCAGAAGTAATTGAGGCAGAGGGTTTGTATGTCATGCCAGGTTTTATCGATCTGCATGTACATTTGCGTGATCCTGGTCTGACCTATAAAGAAACGTTGTACACAGGCGGAATGGCGGCTGCGCATGGCGGTTTTACGACAATCTGTGCGATGCCGAATACGAAGCCGGTTACGGATACCCCGGAAAAAATCGCAGAGCTGGTACAGCGTGCTGCAGTCGAATCTCCGGTTCACGTTTTGCCGATCGGGGCAATTACACTGGGGATGGAAGGCAATGAAACGACGGATATCGCCGGTATGAAAAAAGCTGGTGCAATCGCGGTGAGTGAAGATGGAAAGTCGGTAATGGACAGTGCAGTTTATGCCGAAGGGATGAAAAAAGCAGCCGATGCAGGACTTCCGGTATTTGCGCATTGTGAAGACATCCGTCTGGTGCGGGGCGGTGTAATGAATGCTGGTAAAAAAGCAGAAGAGCTGGGGCTTCGCGGCATTACGAATGCTGTAGAAGATATTATTGCGATTCGGGATATTCTTCTGGCAGAGGAAACCGGTGTGAAACTGCACTTGTGTCATTGTTCTACTCGAAACAGCGTTCCGATGGTCGCACATGCAAAAGAAAAAGGTCTGCCGGTAACCGCAGAAGTATGCCCGCATCATTTTGCTATGAGTGAAGAAGATATTACGGAAGATCATGGTCGTTTTAAAATGAATCCGCCTTTGCGTGCGCCGGAAGATGTACAGGCTTTAAAAGAAGGCATTCGCGCAGGTGTGATGACCTGTATTTCTACGGATCATGCACCGCATGCGGAAGCGGAAAAAAATGTTTCGATGAATCAGGCTTCTTTCGGAATCGTCGGACTGGAGACCGCATTTGCACTTTCCGTGACAGAATTAGTAGAGGGCGGTTATTTAACGCCGATGCAGCTGGCTGCGCAGATGTCCTGGAATCCAGCTCAGGTAATTGGCATTCCAAAAGGAGATCTCCAAGTTGGAAAATGTGCCGATATCACGATCGTGGATCTGAATGAAAAATGGACCGTTGATTCCAGTGAATTTCTTTCAAAAGGAAAAAGTATGCCCTTTGAAGGCTGGACTCTGACCGGACGTGTGAAATACACGATCTGCGATGGAAAAATTGTATTTCGCGACTAATCCAAATTCACCAAGCATCTAAAACAAGAAAGAAAAAGGGGAATTTTGAAAATCCCAAAATTGAGAAAATAGAACAAGTAGAAAAATTAGAAAATAGCGAAAAAACAGAAAATTAGAAAAAATAAAAAAACAAAAACGATACGAGTTGGAAAGGATTCAGAAGATATGTCAACTTATAAGGAACATGCCAGTGTGGTTTCACAGGAGATGCTGGCAGATGGAATCTGCAGTATGTGGATTCAGACCGAGAACATCGCAAACGAAGCAAAACCGGGACAGTTTATTTCGGTTTATTGTCAAGACCATTCCCGTATGCTGCCCCGTCCGATCAGTATTTGTGAAATAAAAGGCGATCAGCTGCGGATTGTTTACCGGATCGTGGGAAAAGGAACCGCAGAATTTGCGAACTATCAAGCAGGGATGCCGATTGAAATTGCAGGTCCTCTTGGAAATGGATTTCCGTTAGATCAGGGGGGAACTGCAATCTTGGTTGGCGGAGGAATCGGTGTGCCGCCGATGCTGGAACTGGCAAAACAGCTGCCGGGTAAAAAGATTGCCGTTATGGGCTATCGTGACAGTCAGTTGTTTTTAAAAGACCAGTTTGAGCAGGCAGCAGATGCTGTTTATGTCGCAACGGAAGATGGAAGTGCAGGTGTCAAAGGAAATGTTTTGGATGCGATCAGAGAGAATCATGTAAAGGCCGATGTTTTGTATGCTTGCGGTCCGATGCCGATGCTGCGCGCTTTGAAAGCTTATGCCGAGGAACAGAATATGGAAGCCTGGATTTCGCTGGAAGAAAAAATGGCCTGCGGAATTGGTGCATGCTTAGCTTGTGTTTGTCAGTCGAAGGAAAAGGACGAGCACACCAACGTAAATAACAAGCGAATCTGTAAAGAAGGTCCGGTATTTCGTGCACAGGAGGTAGAAATCTAATGGCAAATACATCGATTAATCTTGCGGGAGTTACTTTGAAAAATCCAGTGATGACAGCTTCTGGTACCTTTGGTTCCGGTGCAGAATTTGCAGAATTTGTCGATCTGAATCGGTTAGGTGCTGTGGTAACAAAAGGGGTTGCCAATGTAGCGTGGCCGGGAAATCCGACACCGCGTATCGCGGAAACCGCGAGTGGTATGATCAATGCGATCGGTCTGCAGAATCCGGGAATCGATCTATTCTGCCAGCGTGATATTCCCTTCCTTAAGCAATATGACACAAAGATTATTGTAAATGTCTGCGGAAAATCTACAGAAGATTATCTGGAAGTTGTGGAACGCTTAGGAGAAGAACCTGTAGACCTGCTGGAGATCAATATTTCCTGTCCAAACGTCAAAGAGGGTGGAATTGCATTTGGTCAGAAAGCAGAAGCTGCCTATGCGATCACAAAAGCAATCAAGGAAAAAGCAAAACAGCCAATCATTATGAAATTAAGTCCGAATGTAACCGATATTACCGAAATGGCTAGAGCTGTTGAAGCTGGCGGTGCAGATGTCATTTCGTTGATCAACACATTGACTGGTATGAAAATTGATGTGCAGAAACGGAAATTTGCCTTAGCAAATCAGACCGGCGGTCTTTCGGGTCCGGCCATCAAACCCGTAGCCGTGCGTATGGTTTATCAGACGGCACAGGCAGTAAAGGTGCCGATTATTGGTATGGGCGGCATTGCAAACTGGGAAGATGCTTTGGAATTTATTCTGGCAGGTGCAACAGGTGTTTCTGTAGGGACTGCGAATTTCCGAAATCCCAGAGCAGCACAGGAAATTGCAGAAGGAATCGAACAGTATTTAGAACGGGAAGGAATTCAGGACATTAACGAATTGGTTGGAGCGGTTCGTTAAAGGAGTCTCTTTTGCCAGGAAAAGCGATTTTTCCTGCCTTTTGAGAAAAATTTCTGAAGCTCTGCATTTTTTGCCAGGTTCTTCACAATCCCTGGGAAATGTGTTAGAATGGCAGTAAGTTTGTGAAAAAGTACCCGTTTGATGGGAAATAAATGGAGGTTTTAATAGATGGAAGCATATAAAAAAGAGTTTATCGAGTTTATGGTAGACTGCAACGTGTTAAAATTTGGTGATTTTGTAACAAAAAGCGGCAGAAAGACACCGTTTTTCATCAATACCGGTTTTTACAGAACCGGTGCACAGCTGCGTAAGCTGGGTGAATATTATGCAAAAGCAATCGCTGGTAAATTTGGTACCGACTTTGATATTTTATTTGGACCTGCCTATAAAGGAATTCCGTTGAGTGTAGCAGCATCTATGGCGATGAGCGAACAGTATGGAGCAGATATTAAGTATTGTTCAAACCGTAAAGAAGTAAAAGACCATGGAGATACCGGTATTCTTCTGGGCAGCCCGATTGCAGACGGCGACCGTGTTGTAATCATCGAAGATGTTACCACAGCAGGTACCAGTATTGGAGAGACCCTTCCGATCATCAAAGCACAGGCAGATGCCAGTGTATTAGGTCTGGTTGTTTCCGTGGATCGTATGGAACGCGGAAAGGGAGAAAAATCTGCACTGCAGGAAATCCAGGAAACTTATGGATTTGAAACCACCGCAATCGTAACGATGGCAGATGTTGTAGAGCATTTATACAATCGTCCGTATAAAGGCAAGATTATTATTGACGATGCATTAAAAGCTGCAATTGATGCATATTATGATATTTATGGCGTAAAATAAAACAGTTCCGCTTGCTGAACTGTCTTGAAAATCCCGTGTCTCATCCCATAGACAAGCGAGTCAAACTTAGACCAGCAATTCCGAAGGCTGCCTTTATAAGCTAAAACATCGAAAAGCTGGAAGAAAAGCTTGTGCTAAGTAAATTGATGCTGAGAGAAGCTGGAAGAAAAGCTTGTGTTAAGTAAATTGATGCTGAGAGAAGCTGGCACAAAAACTTGTGCTAAGTAAACTGATGCTGAGAAAAGCTTGTGCTAAGTAACTGATACTGAGGAAAGCCAAGTTTTAAGTTTAGGTGAAATAAAGCTTGTGCTAAGCAGAGGATTGGGAAGCGACACAGGATCGTGAGAATAAATACGGAGGCAAATTCGCGTATGAGTAATCGAGTTGAAAAAGTCTATAAAGTAATGACAACTTCCGGTGCATGGAATATTGCGATCGGGATTGTTTTGATTGCAGTCAGTGTAACAGCAGGCATAATTTCAATTGTAAATGGAGCTTCTCTTTTGAAGAATAAATCCGATCTTACATTTTAGCAGGATGCGGAAAGCAGCAGGATTGCCTGCTGTGTTTGAAAACCGGCAGCAGGTGATCCTACAGCCGGTTTTTGGGCGTCAATAGGCGGATTAAGAGAAAAGGAGAAAAGATGACACGAAAACAGATTCGTTTTTTATTTGGGATGTCTTTGCTGGAACTTGCAGGTCTTATCGGCTGTATTGCGATTTCTTATCAGATGGAAGGAAAAGCGCCAGCAGCGACAGGCTTGTTTGGACTTCTTTTGTTGGCAGCTTCTTTTACAGGAAGTGTCTATGGACTGTTTTTCTTCAAGCGTTTTCGGGAGAATCGAGAACGATATGGAATCGTGGGAACCTGGCTGCATGGCTTGGTCTTTTTGTTCCTGCTGATCTTGTATGGCATTGGTGTAATTTTGGCATAGCAGAACAGCCCATTACGTCACAGTTGTAAAAAATAGATAAAATTTAGGAGAACATGATGGATTATCGAATCTTATTTCAGGAAATGAATCAGGAAGTAGCGGAGCGGTTTGAACTGGCTTCCAATCGCGTTCAGGAACTTGCCGCTCATGAAATCTGCGCAAAATTACCAGATGGTTTTCAGGAATATTTTCATAGAACGGCACAATTTGCCGTTATGGTCTTAAAAACCGCAGAGGAACTGCGCAAAGAAGACTGGAAAGAGGCAGAATTATCCGTTTTTGAGGAGCGAAACCGCAAGCTTTATGCCGACGTTATGGGGGCTGCTTATGAGCAAAGTTTCGCAAATCCTGATTATGCAGCAGACAGATTAGGCGAAATGATGGGCTTATATCTGTCCTTTTTGTACAAGGAGATGCGCGGGATGATCCGCTATGCATACGAATGCCGTTATACGGAATTCACGGTCTGCATGGAAATCTTTTTGGAAATTTACTGCATTCTGGAGGATGCAGCAAATGCGGATGTTTCGATGGATGATGCGAAATTGCTTTATAGCGTTAAAGATGCGTTGTATTATTATGTAAGTGATTACGCCGATCTGTATCTGGATCAGCGAACCGCAGAATCATTAGATCCAGAGTATTCGATTATTCGTGATCTGGTAATGGAGTCGGATCTGACCACAACCAAGTATTTATATTATTATGGCGATTATATTTCAGAGGATGAACTGCAGACGGCGCGCTACCTGGCTTCCCTGCCGCAGGAAACCATCGATCTGATGGCAAATACGTATCTGGATGGTTATTATAAAGGTTTTGAAGTTATGCGTGTCGACCTTTCGACAAAACGCTATGTAGAGGTGCGGTTCCCGTTTGGATTTGAGCGCATGATCCGTGCTGCGATTGCCCGTTTAGAGGCTGATCATCACCAGGTTGTTTGCCTGCGTCCGGCCGTTTCGCTGATTAATAAAAAGAATCATTTGCGTGCAGGCTGCAAAGGTTTATCGGAAAATGATCAGTGTGAATACGATCATCGTTATGATATGGGTCTGTTTTTAGACAGTGCCTTAAAAGAACGGAAGCTTTCTGCATATCGCAATTCCTATGAGAAGCGAAAGGAATTGGCCGCTTCTATGGCAGGTCCGGCTGTGCTGGAGACCTTTGGAGAGGCTGCATTTGAACCGGTGAATAAAAAAAGCTGTGCGGTTCTTTCTGCGAAGCAGCAGAAACTGACGGCGCATATAAATACGGAGATGGTTCAGATTGTTTACGACTATATCAATGGAGAAGAACGGGGCTTTACGATCATTTCCTTCCCGGTTCCGGCGATCGGTCCCAAATTTGAAGAAATTTTTAACGAAACAATCCGCCTGAACACACTGGATTATGGAAAATACAGAGAAATTCAACAAAAAATAGTAGATGCTCTGGACAAATGTAAATATGTTGTGGTAAAAGGTATAGGAGATAATCAGACCGATCTGACCATTTCTTTATGGGATCTTCACAATCCGAAGGAAGAAACGTTATTTGAAAATTGTCTGGCTGATATGAATATTCCGTTAGGAGAAGTCTTTACCTCTCCCAGACTTACGGGAACACATGGACGTCTGCATGTGCGTGAAGTCTATATTGGCGGAATGCGGTATGAAAATCTGACCTTTGATCTGGAAGATGGTATGCTGACGGACTGGTCCTGTACCAATTTTGCAGAACCGCAGGAAGGCCGCAATCTGGTGCAGACCATGATCTTATCGGGGCATGAGACTCTTCCAATGGGAGAATTTGCCATTGGAACCAATACCGTAGCCTATCGGATGGCAAAGGATTATCAGATTTTTGACAAGCTGAAGATTTTGATCGCTGAAAAAACGGGACCGCATTTTGCATTTGGAGATACTTGCTACAGCAATAGTGAGGATCGAAAAGCTTATAATCCCGACGGCAAAGAAATCATCGCCAGAGAGAATGAAGTATCTGCTCTGCGAAAAACCGAGCCGGAGAAGGCCTATTATGGATGTCATACCGATATTACCCTTCCATACGATGAATTGGGAATTCTCTATGGCGTTACGGAAACAGGAGAACAGATTGTGATTCTGGAAAAAGGACGTTTTGTTCTTCCGGGAACAGAAGAATTGAATGAAGCACTGGAGCAGTAAGCTCTTAAGGAAATAAAGGGAAAGGAAAAGCTGCTGCTGTGCAAGGGGAAGCCCCTTTGTATAGCGTAGCAGCAGAAAATCAGAAGATGAAGAATGCAGTAGTTGGTATTATAATGGGCAGTGACTCCGATCTTGCCATCATGCAGAAGGCAGCAAAAACGCTGGATGAGTTTGGGGTTGCATATGAATTGACCATTATCTCGGCACACAGAACACCGGATAAGATGATCGAATATACACGATCTGCAAAAGAGAGAGGAATTAAGGTTCTGATCACAGGTGCAGGCTGGGCAGCAGCACTTCCGGGTATGGTTGCCGCTTTGACAACCCTTCCGGTTATTGGTGTGCCGTTAAGTTCCAAATATTTTGGCGGTATGGATGCATTATATTCGGTTGTTATGACACCGCCTGGTGTACCAGTTGCAACCGTTGCAGTAGATGGTGCACAGAATGCAGCACTGCTGGCGCTGAAGATTCTTGCGGTTTCTGATGAAGCACTTAGCGAAAAATTAGCAGATTACAGCGAAAATATGAAAAATACGGTAGAGGCAAAGGCTGAAAAAGTAGAGACGATTGGTTATCAGGCATATCTGGAACAGATGAAAAAATAAGCAACAGTTCATTTTTGAACTGTCTTGAATACATTCAATCATTTTAGAGGAGAAAAGTTATGGATTACAAAAAAGCAGGCGTAGATATTGAAGCTGGTTACAAGTCCGTGGAGTTGATGAAGAAACATGTAAAGGAAACCATGCGGCCCGAAGTATTAGGCGGCATTGGCGGTTTTTCTGGTGCTTTTTCGATGGATGCCTTTAAAAATATGGAACATCCTACACTCGTTTCTGGTACAGATGGTGTTGGAACCAAGTTGAAATTAGCCTTTATTATGGACAAGCACAATACAGTGGGAATTGACTGTGTGGCAATGTGTGTTAATGATATCGCATGTGCAGGCGGTGAACCTTTATTTTTCCTGGATTATATTGCCTGCGGCAAAAACTATCCGGAAAAGATTGCTGAAATCGTAAGCGGTGTAGCAGAGGGCTGCAAACAGGCTGGTGCTGCATTGATCGGCGGTGAAACCGCAGAAATGCCTGGTTTCTATCCCGTTGATGAATATGATCTGGCTGGTTTTTCTGTTGGTGTAGTTGATCAGAAAGATCTGATCACAGGCGAATCCCTGGCAGAAGGCGATGTTTTGATCGGTATGGCTTCTTCCGGCGTACATAGCAATGGTTTTTCCCTGGTAAGAAGCGTTTTCGAAATGACAAAAGAAAGTCTGGATACTTATTATGAAGAACTGGGCGCAACTTTAGGAGAAACTCTGATCGCGCCTACTAAGATCTATGTAAAAGCATTACGTTCTATTAAAGAAGCATCGGTTCAGATCAAAGCCTGCAGTCATATCACAGGCGGTGGCTTCTATGAAAACGTTCCTCGTATGCTGTCTGAAAATACCCATGCGGTAATTGAAAAGAACAGCTATCCGATTCCTCCTATTTTCCCGCTGATGCAGAAAAAGGGCGAAATTGAAGAAAAGATGATGTACAATACCTTTAACATGGGAATTGGTATGGTCGTTGCAGTTGCTCCGGAAGATGTTGAAAAAACTATGGAAGCAATCAAAACAGCTGGTGAAGCGCCTTATGTAATCGGTAAGATCACCGCAGGCGAAAAAGGTGTTACATTAGTATGAAGATAGCGGTACTTGTATCGGGCGGCGGCACCAATCTGCAGGCGATTATTGACAGTATAGAAGCAGGTCGTATTACCAATACTTCTATCGAGGTTGTAATCAGTAATAATAAAGGTGCCTATGCCCTGGAAAGAGCAAAAAAGCATGGAATTTTAGCAGAATGTCTGTCGCCGGCAGATTTTCCGGATCGTTCTGCATTTAATCAGGCTTTGACAAAACGTCTTCAGGAATATCAGGTTGATCTGGTGGTTCTGGCAGGTTATCTGGTAACGATTTCGCCTGAAATGGTTGCAGCATTTCCGAATAAGATCATTAACATTCATCCTTCTCTGATTCCGTCTTTTTGCGGAAAAGGATATTATGGTTTGAAAGTACATGAAGCAGCGTTGGCACGTGGTGTAAAAGTAACGGGTGCTACCGTTCATTTTGTAGATGGTGGGGTAGATTCCGGCCCTATTATCATGCAGAAGGCAGTAGAAATTCCAGAGGGGATTTCTGCACAGGATCTGCAGCAGAAGGTTATGCGGGAAGCCGAGTGGATTTTACTTCCTGCGGTCATTCAGCAAATTGCAGAGAGTTCTTGTTGAGATTCATGGGTTTGAAAGAATGTGTTGAGACGAAGCAATCAAAACCAGCTGAGAGAGTGGAATCTGGTGACTGGAAAAGCATCCGCTTGATGATTTAAGAAAATTGGCTGCAAATGATCTGGCTGTTGATTTGAAGCAGCTGGAAGAAACGAGCTGAGGCATTAAACAAGCGGATTACAGATCACGGGTTTGCAGCTGGTTTGAGATTGTAAAATAAAAATGGCTAGATATTTGAGACTGGTTGAACAAGTAGGTAGGATAGAAGAAATAGGTAGGAAGGTAGAATAGTCTATGAAAGTACTCATCGTAGGAAGCGGCGGCAGAGAACATGCGATTGCATGGAAAGTTGCACAGAATAAAACAGTTTCGAAAATTTATTGTGCGCCTGGTAATGCAGGAATTGCCAGTATTGCAGAATGTGTTCCCATCAAAGCGATGGAATTTGATAAACTGGTTGCATTTGCAAAAGAAAACGAAATCGATCTGACGATCATCGGTATGGATGATCCTTTAGTAGGCGGTATTGTAGATGTATTTGAAGCAGAAGGACTTCGAGTATTTGGACCTCGTAAAAATGCAGCAATTTTGGAAGGTTCCAAAGCATTTTCCAAAGATCTGATGAAAAAATACAACATTCCGACAGCAGCTTATGAAGTATTTACAGATGCAGATGCAGCAGTTGCTTATTTGAAAGAAAAAGCTGATTTTCCGATTGTTTTAAAAGCCGATGGTCTGGCATTGGGAAAAGGTGTTTTGATCTGTAATACGCTGGAAGAAGCACTGGAAGGTGTTGCAACCATTATGACAGATAAGAAATTCGGTTCTGCTGGAAATACCATGGTAATAGAAGAATTTATGACGGGACGTGAAGTTTCCGTGTTATCTTATGTGGATGGAGAAACAATCCGGATCATGACCTCCGCGCAGGATCACAAACGTGCAAAAGATGGAGATCAGGGTCTGAACACAGGTGGTATGGGAACATTCTCACCCAGTCCGTTCTACACCGCGGAAGTAGATGAATTCTGCAAAAAATACATTTATCAGGCAACAGTTGATGCGATGAAAGCAGAAGGCAGACCCTTTAAAGGAATCATTTTCTTTGGCTTGATGCTGACACCCAAGGGACCTCGTGTGCTGGAATATAATGCACGTTTTGGCGATCCGGAAGCGCAGGTTGTCATTCCTCGTATGAAAAATGACATTATCGAAGTAATGGAAGCCTGTATCGATGGAAGACTTTCTGAAATTCAGCTGGAATTTGAAGAAAATGCAGCAGTTTGTGTCGTATTAGCTTCTGAAGGCTATCCGGTTTCTTATGAAAAAGGATTTCCGATTAAAGGATTGGATGCAGTAGCATCAATGGATGGTTACTACGTATTCCATGCAGGCACGGCGTTTAATGAAAACGGTGAGATTGTAACAAATGGCGGACGTGTCCTGGGTGTTGTCGCAAAAGGATGCGATCTGAAACAGGCAAGAGTAAATGCGTATTCTGCAACAACCTGGATTGAATTTGAAAATCAATATAAACGAAATGATATTGGAAAAGCCATTGATGAAGTAGCGGAATAAACCTACAGAAGATGGATGCCGCAATCAGATAAAACTGCCCTCAGCTGGGAAAAGGATGCGAACGATTCTTTTGTCAGCTGGGGGTAGTTTCAATATTGGCAAGCTTGCCTGTGTGCATTTGTCTTGTGTGTATTAGCTTTATATGTATTAGTTTTATTGTATTAGTCTTATGTGTATTGCGATTAGAGAGATTGAACGATAGACAGACAGATCAATATCGTATGTTGCCTGTATGTGTTTGCGAGGGTATAGAACCGGTCAAGGATTTATTCGTATCGATTTCAGTGTTCAAAAATCATCTGATAGATTTCTTCGCAAAGATCATTCAGATAGGATTCATTGTCAATGTGATATTCGCGGATTAAAAAAGATTGAATCAATTCCAGACGTTTTAAGCAGAGAATCTCCATAGAAGTAATGGGAGCTGTTTCTGCTGCTTCGATCATCTTGTCAATTTGGAGTGCGGAATAGGTAGAGGTGCACCAATTCAAAATCTGATCGCGCTGTTTTTGTGCAGCTGCAAGCGTCACCTTGAGGATGTTGGCTTTTTTAAACGTGGCATGAGAGCCGAATAAGCAGGCGAGTGAAAGGATTGCCAGCACGGAATCGGTAAGGGTTCTGGTGCCGGAAAGAACGGGAAGCTTAATAATGCGGGAAAGGTCGATTGCCAAAAGTACCGCCAGGATCAGACCGACGATCAAAAGGGAAGTCCCAGATGAATTCAACTCCTCATATTGTTCCTTGCTGTTGATAGAAATGCTGGAATCTGAATACATAAAAATCCTCCGTTTCGAGAAATAAAATCAGCAGCTGAGAAGAGCTGCGGTAGGTTCTTACGATGAGAACCTTTGCCTCATTATATACTAGATTAAAATAACTGACAATGAAAAAACGGCAGTTTATAAATTTTTAATAAGGATAAAGAAAAAACAAAATTTGTGTAAAAAAACGAGAAACTTCCGATTCGTATGACGATTTCGAGAAGGATTAGAAAACCGAGCAGAATGGAGTAGAAAAATGAAGATTACCGTGTTAACAGTTGGAAAAGTGAAAGAAAAGTATTTTACGGCGGCAATCGCAGAATATGCGAAACGTTTGAGTCGGTATTGTAAATTGGAAATTTTAGAAGTAGCGGATGAAAAAACACCGGATAAAGCACCGGAAGCGGTAAATCGTCAGATTAAAGAAAAAGAAGGGGAACGAATTTTAGCACAGATTAAGGAAGATGCGTATGTCATCGCACTGGCAATCGAAGGAAAATCGCTTTCTTCTGAACGGTTGGCAGAAAAAATCCATCAGCTGACAGTCAATGGAAAAAGTCATCTGGTATTTGTCATCGGGGGCTCATTGGGATTGTCTGAGGCGGTGTTAAAACGTGCGGATTATTCCCTGAGCTTTTCGCCTATGACATTTCCGCACCAGCTTATGCGAGTGATTTTGTTGGAACAGATTTATCGGGCATTTAAGATCAATACAGGCGAGCCGTATCATAAATAGGGCAACAGAGGTTGTGTAAAATCGGCAATTTGTTGAAAGAACCTAATCTTGCCGTAAAATTTGAACGTGTAAATGCGAATAGGACAATGCAATTGCAAGCAGGGATAAAAACAGCAATCAAAAAGTATTCACAGAAAAAGAGTCTGCCATACAGAATCAAAACAAAACTGTACGGTCAGGCTCTTTTTGCTCGATAGGTTTTCTGGTATCCTATAGAAAACCACATGACGTAAACGATTGGATTTCTTTATCACGAAAACTCGTGCAAAGCAGAACCTACAGCTTTTGAAGAAAGCTTAAAAGGGCTGCAAATTGTTCTTCATTTAGCTTTGACGCCGTTTGGATTAATTCCATTTGCTCATTGGTTAAAGAAATATGTTCCGTAGAATCCTCTAAAAACAACTGTGATAAGGTAATTCCGAACGCATCGCAGATTTTTTCCAGCGATGGAATCGTCGGAAGGGTGTTTTTTCGATACCAGGAAGAAATCGTGGATTGCGTCAGGCCGGATTTTTCTGCCAGATGACATTCCGTCCAGTTTCGTTCCTGTCTGAGTTCTACAATTCTATTGAGTACGTCCAAATGTATCACCACCATATACTTATGAATGGGTCTATTATAGTCTGAAAAAGCGTATTCTTTTATCTGTATTAGCGTATTTAAATTGCGGAAATACGAATAAGCGATAAAAAAATACGAAACAGTTCAGAAAACTGAACTGTTTGGAATAAAAATCGAATTGATTGGGATCGGACAGCTGGTATTTTTAGAAGCAATTGGAACTACTTTTGAATGGTTTCCTTTGTAAGTTCGATCAAAGAAACAAGATTTTTCAGACTTTCCTCAGCAAGAGGCAGATATTTGGAGTCTAAGGTATTTAAAATCATTTGGGCAGAAGATTCTGGTGTATGAGCAGATTCGATTCCTAACAAAATATAGTCAGCAGAAACATTTAAGGTTAAGCAAAGTTTTTGAAGGGTAGCAAGCGACATTCCGCGATGACCTGCCTCGATATATCCCATATGCAGGGTAGAAATTTCCAGCTTTTCTGCAAGCTGATCCCGCGTTAAATTTCTGGTATGGCGAGCTTTTCGGACACGTTGCCCCATTTGGATATTAAAATCTTTTTTAATTGGATTCACCTCCATAGATATCATAGTAGAATATTAGGATATGTATTTGACAAGAAAACCTGTAGTTAATTTTATCCATTACTAAAAGCTGGCACAATTTACTGAAAGTCATTTAAAAATAAGTCTAATAGTAAAATAACGTGGCTTTTTTTCTTCCGGATTGACGTTGTGAAAAGAAATGCCTATAATGGATTGCATCATGATCTTGATTCAAAAGAAACCATCTTGTTGTGGAAAAGAAAGAGGTATTTATGGCAGAACAAGTTAAATATGGAGAACATACGCATACAAAATATAAAGTAAAAGAACCACGGATGTATCATGTGATTATGTATAACGATGATTTTACACCTATGGATTTTGTAGTAGAAATTTTGATGTCTATTTTTCAAAAATCAGAAGCAGAAGCGTTTCAGCTGATGTATGCCGTTCATCGCGGTGTTAAAGCGGTTGTGGGTACTTATGTTTACGATATTGCGGTTACAAAGGCTGAAGAATCCGTAAAACGGGCGCGTGAAGAAGGTTATCCATTCCGTGTAGAAGCAGAACCAGCTGGGAAATAAGGAGGGATTCGGCATATGAAATTATCAAAAGAAGTAGAAGAATTGCTGAATCATGCATTTATCAAAGCAAGTATGAAGCAGAATGAATATATGATGCCAGAGCATTTGTTAGCAGTTCTTTGCAGTAACCACGCATTTCGGCAGACGGTAGAGATCTGCGGAGGGGAAATCGGACGGTTAGAACAGAATTTGAACCGTTTTTTCGAGGAAAATCTAACATCGCAAAAGGATGTGGAAACGATTACTTTTAGTAAGGGATCCCAGCAGGTGTTGGAATATGCCATGCAGTGGGCAATCGCCAGTGAAAATGAGGAGGTAAAGCTGTCGCATGTTTTAAGTGGGATTTCCAAACTGGAAGAAAGTTTTGCCGTTTATTATTTGCAATTAGAAGTAGAAGATCTGGTTACTTTTTTAGCTGTTTTTATTGAAATACTGGAGGATGACTCCGAGTCAGCAGAAGGAAATTTTTCCATTTGGGATGAAAAAAATGAGGATGATGACGATGCAATGGATGCGCCGTGGGAATTTTCGGAAAAATCGCAAAAAGACTGGCGCAATTATGTAACGTGTTTAAATGATACAGTAAGACATCATAATCCTTTGATCGGACGAGAGGAAGAATTGGAGCGAACGATTCAGATCTTGTGCTGCCGGGATAAAAATAATCCACTGCATATTGGAGAGGCTGGTGTTGGCAAAACCAGTATTACGTATGGACTGGCGGCACGGATTAATGAGGGAAGGGTTCCGAAATCATTGGAACATGCTCGGATTTATATGCTGGATATGGTGGGAATGGTAGCGGGAACCCAGTACCGCGGTGAATATGAAAAGCGTGTGCGCATGGTCATGTCCAATCTTGCGGAAGAAGAAACACCGATTGTTTTTATCGATGAAATTCATACAATCGTAGGGGCGGGAGATCAAAGCGGCAGTATGGACGCTGCTAGTTTGCTGAAGCCCTGGTTTGAAGACCCTTCGATTCGCTTCATTGGTTCCACCACATATGAAGAATACAACCGCATTATTTCGAAAAATAAAACGCTGATCCGGCGTTTTCAAAATGTGGAGATTACAGAACCTTCTGTGGAAGACTGTATTGCAATCTTAGAGGGGATTCGAGAACGCTATGAAAATCACCACGGTATCGTGTATGCGCCTGGTTTTATGGAACGCGCTGTGGAGGCCAGTGCACGTTATATGAATAACCGTTTTTTGCCGGATAAAGCGATCGGCCTTTTAGATGAAGCAGGTGCCTGGCTGCAGCTGCATCCGGAGCAGGCACTTCATAAGACAATAGAAGGGGCTTTGATTGCGGAAACAGAGCTGGTTGATCAAACCATTTCCCGGATCTGCCGCATTCCCCAGAGTATCTTGAGTCAGGAAGATGAAAGAAACTTGCTGACTTTAAGTGAACGGATTTCCCGTCAAGTATTTGGTCAGGAAGAAGCCATTGAAAAAATGGTCTATTCTGTACAGATTTCGCGTCTGGGCTTGATTGAAGAACACAAGCCAGTCGCTTCTCTTTTATTTGTAGGGCCAACAGGTGTTGGAAAAACCGAAGCAGCAAAGGTTTTAGCAGCAGAATTGGGGGTTAAATTTATCCGCTTTGATATGAGTGAGTATACAGAGCGTCATGCGGTTGCAAAATTGATCGGTTCTCCAGCGGGTTATGTGGGATTTGAAGACGGCGGTCAGCTGACGGATGTGATTCGGCAAAATCCGCACTGTGTTTTGCTGTTGGATGAGATTGAAAAAGCGCACAGAGATATTTTTAATATTCTCTTACAGGTGATGGATTATGCAACCTTGACGGATAATCATGGCAGAAAAGCCGATTTCAGTCATGTGATCCTGATTATGACTTCAAATGCCGGTGCAGCCAGTGTTGGGAAGAAAATGATCGGATTTGGGGAACGTTCCGTTATGGAATCGAACATGATGGAGGAAGTGAACCGGATTTTCGCTCCGGAATTTCGGAATCGTTTAAGTGGTATTTTGATGTTTCATCGTCTTTCCAAAGAAATGGCACTGCAGATTGTGAAAAAGAAAACAGCACTTTTGGAAACGTATCTGCACAAACGCGAAATTACCGTTACATTTTCTGAGGAAGTTTACACCTATTTGCTGAATATGGGTTATTCAGAAGAATATGGTGCCAGAGAGATTGAACGTGCAATTCAGGAGAAGGTAAAACCTTTGTTTGTACAGGAGATTTTAAAAGGCAGATTGAAGAATGGTGGTCATGCAGAGGTGGTTTTAGGCTCGAAAAATACAATAGAAGTCGTTGTCAATTGATTTATTTTAATCTAATGTGTCAGTAAGACCATAAATCAATGACTTGCAAATTGAATTGTAACTTTGTTATAATGTGACATAAATTCAAACCATCATTTCGTAATCTATTTGGTTTTATTCTGAATTTTTTAATTCCTGTTTTAAATTTTTGTAAAATTTACAGGTGAGAAAGCAATTTAGAAATCGGATTTCAGCGATTTGGTAGGAAAGAGATCACTGGAACTTTTTTTCAGTGGTCTCGATAAAAGATTGGGAGGGGAAATCAATGACAGGCGCAGATATTATGGTAAAATGTCTGGAAGCAGAGGGCGTGGATACGATATTTGGCTATCCTGGAGTAGCTATTTGTCCATTTTTTAACAGTATTCGTTCTTCCAGCATTCAGTCAATTTTAATTCGTACGGAGCAAAATGCAGCGCATGCAGCGAGTGGTGCTGCTAGAACAACCGGAAAGGTAGGCGTGTGTGTCGCTACTTCTGGACCTGGTGCAACAAACCTGTTAACCGGCATTGCGACTGCGTATGCAGACAGTATCCCGTTGGTTTGCATTACCGGACAGGTTAAAACAGAACTGATCGGACGGGATGTCTTCCAGGAAGCCGATGTCACAGGAGCAGCAGAATCCTTTGTAAAATATAGCTATTTGGTGAAAAAAGCAGAAGAATTGCCTCGGATTTTTAAAGAAGCATTTCATATTGCCAATACCGGAAGACGCGGACCGGTTCTGATTGATGTTCCGATGGACATTCAGCAGAAGGAAATCAATGGATTTACTTATCCAGACAGTGTTAATCTGCGAACTTATAAACCGACTGTAAAAGGACATGCCGTTCAGATTAAAAAAGTGCTTCAGGAAATTGTAAAATCGAAGAAACCTGTGATCATAGCAGGCGGCGGTGTTCTGTTAAGCGATGCTAGAGAAGAATTGCTGGCATTTGCAGAAAAATTTGATATACCTGTAGCTTCTACGATGATGGCAATCGATGCGGTTCCCAGCAATCATCGTTTGAATCTGGGAATGGTCGGCAATAATGGACGCCGTTATGCCAATAAAGCAATCGATGAAGCCGATCTGCTGCTTGTAATTGGCTGTCGTTTTGCAGATCGTGCCGTGCAGCAGCCCAGTTTGATCACAAAAGACAAGGTTTTGATCCATATTGATGTGGATCCAGCTGAAATCGGTAAAAATGCAGGTCCTACGATTCCGCTTGTTGGAGATGCAAAGCATATTTTAGAAGATTTTCTGAAAGCTGATTATGAACCGATGCGCCGGGATGAGTGGATCGCACAGATGGACGAGTACCGGGAACAGTTAAATTACCATAGAACCCCTAATCCGGATTACGTAGATCCGGAAGGGTTGATCCAGATGTTGGGAAATAAGATGGAAGATGACGCAGTATATGTAGCAGATGTTGGACAGAATCAAATCTGGTCCTGCCGCTATTCTGTAATCAAAAGAGGACGTTTTCTGACCTCTGGCGGTATGGGAACAATGGGATATTCCATTCCCGCCGCAATGGGTGCACGAGCAGTCAATCCTGGTCGGCAGGTCGTAGCAGTCTGCGGAGATGGCTCTTTCCAGATGTCAATGATGGAATTAGCAACCATTCAGCAGCATAATATTCCCGTAAAGATCATTGTTCTGAAAAATACGGTATTAGGAATGGTACGCGAATACCAGCATTATACATATGAAGATCGTTATTCGATGATTGATCTTTCCAACAGTCCGAATCTGGAAAAAATCGCACAAGCCTATGAAATCCCGTTTATTCGTATGGTCAATATGGAACACGCAGAACAGCAGATAGATGAATTTTTAAATGAAACCGGACCAATCTTGATGGAATGTATCATCGATCCTTATGATTTGGTCAATTGATTTGGGGAGAATTTTAAAGATTTAGTCAATTGATTTGGAATGGTTTCCATATTAAACAAAATTAAAAAACAGCTGTAGCTGTCATATACCTGTATTTTTTGGTGGCTTTTGGTTGTTTTTGCTTGTTTTGTGAATTTGATGAAGTTCTGTGATGAAGTCTAAGAATGACCAGCTGGAACGGAAAGGAAGAAGAATGAGAAGAATATACTCAATACTTGTAGAAAATAGAGCGGGTGTTTTGGGGAAAGTAGCCGGCCTTTTTGCAAGAAGGGCTTACAATATTGAAAGTCTTGCAGTAGGAGAAACCGATGACCCGGAAGTATCCTGTATGACGATCGTCAGCAATGGATCAGAAAATATCATTGAGCAGATTGAAAAACAGCTCAATAAAAAAATTGATGTCATCAAAGTAAAAACATTTAAAGAATCCCAAAGTATTACACGGGAATTGATGCTGATCAAAGTAAAATATAATAAGGACAATCGAAAAGATGTCATTGAAATTTCTCAGATTATGAAAGCGGATATTGTAGATATGTCCAAAAATCAAATGACATTGCAGCTTTGTGACACACCGGAAAAAACAAAACTCCTGATTAAAATGCTTCAGGGGATTTCCATCGTAGAAGTTGCCCGTACAGGAGCATTAGCATTAACCAAATGTACGGATCATGATGTCTGATGCTGATGGCTTTTTGATGGCTTTCCTTAGATTGGTTTTTATAGGATGATTTTAAAATTAAAAGCTGCAAAGCTGGCAGAATGTGATTGGTTTCTATCAAGCGATTTTAAGAGCAGCAATTCCAAGTTATGATAGCTGGAGATTGTTGTGTGCTGCACATTATCGGGATTTTGATTTGGATTTATTCGGAGAATTGTAATTTGAATTTTTTTCAAAAAGTATTACAATCTGGGTTTGCAGAGACCTGCAATAAGGAGTGCAATCCGGAAGGAAAGCTTGCTTAGAAACGAATAACGGCATTCCATACATATCAGAGCATAAGAACCCCCCTGCAAGATTTTTCCTCTTGCAGGGGTTGATACATACATATATGTATGAGTTTTCAATAAACATATATACTATCAATATTTTTTAGATAATGTGTAGGTATAGCAGGTATCGATAACCAAAAGAATTGCTACGATGCCCATTGTCCAGCAGAAGCAAGAAAAGCCTTTCGTTAAAAAGCATACGATTATTATAATAATCCCACCTACAATAAATGAAATACCGCCAAAGCGCTGACTTTTTTTCAATGTTGTT
>CAZTHP010000043.1:0-22730 GCA_964613155.1 uncultured Lachnospiraceae bacterium
AATATCATTAAGAAAACACAAAGGAAAAGTTGCCAATGATTACTTGACACAAACTTTCTGACTCGATTGCTTGCAAGATAATAGGGAATCAAGTATAATGGACATCGTATTTTGCGTGACAGCAGTAATACAAGATACGTTTGAAAACATAAGGTGTTTGTAAATATGTTTTCAAATAGAATACATAAGAAAAGGGAGAGGTATGATGAATAATAAGGTTGGAAGTATCAACAATATTTATCAATTGGATGGACGCGTTCCTCTTATCAAAGCGCTTCCATTTGGTCTGCAGCATATTCTGGCGATGTTCGTATCCAATTTAACACCGATTACGATCGTAGCCGCAGCGGGGGGATTAACGCAGGCGGAGATTGCAATTTTACTGCAAAATGCGATGTTTATAGCGGGTATTGCAACATTGATCCAGCTGTATCCGGTTTGGAAGATTGGTTCTAAATTGCCGATCGTTATGGGGGTTAGTTTTACATTTGTAACTGCGTTGAGTACGATTGCAGTTAATTATGGCTATCCGACGGTGATCGGTGCCGTATTAGTCGGCGGTATTTTTGAAGGAACATTAGGTTTACTTGCAAAATATTGGAGAAAGATCATTTCTCCGATTGTAGCAGCATCGGTAGTAACCGCAATCGGTTTTTCTTTGTTTACCGTTGGTGCACGTTCCTTTGGTGGCGGTTATACGGATGATTTTGGTTCCGCTGAGAATCTGTTATTAGGTACGATTACATTAGTAACCTGTCTGGTATGGAACTGCGTGATGAAAGGCTATTTAAAACAGCTTTCTGTATTAAGTGGTCTGGTAGTAGGTTACATCGCAGCGATCATTATGGGAAAAGTAGATCTGTCTGTTATTTTTTCGGATGGAATTGTTGCATTTCCGAAGCTTTTACCGTACACACCGGAATTTCATTTGGGTGCGATCATATCCGTTTGTATTATTTACTTAGTATCAGCGGCAGAAACAATTGGTGATACAACGGCAGTGGTTTCCTCCGGCTTAAATCGCGAAATTACCGATCGGGAAATTTCCGGTTCTCTTGGCTGTGATGGATATGCATCTGCAATTTCTTCCTTATTTGGCTGTCTGCCAGTGACCTCTTTTTCACAGAATGTGGGTCTGATCGGTATGACAAAGGTTGTAAACCGCTTTACGATTATGACGGGTGCGGTATGTATGATCGTGGCAGGTCTGCTTCCGCCCGTTGGAAACTTCTTTGCATCTTTACCGGAGTCTGTATTAGGTGGATGTACGATTATGATGTTTGGTACGATTTTAACTTCTGGTATGCAGATGGTAGCAAAAGCAGGATTTAATCAAAGAAATATTACGATTGCAGCACTTTCCTTATCGATCGGCGTTGGATTTACAACCGCCAGCGAAATTGAACTGTGGCATATTTTCCCGGAAATGGTGCAGTCTGTATTTTCTGCAAATGTAGTAGCAGTGGTATTTGTAGCAGCTATCGTATTAAATCTGGTACTGCCGCAGAATATGGAAATTGAAAAAATAACCGAAGAAGAAGCTTAAGAGGCTTGATAAGGAATACACAGGAAAGTGGAGGCGGTTTTCATGCAGTTATTATATGGAACGAGTAATGAAGCGAAAATGATATCCATGCAGAATCGTTTGAAGCCGTTGGGGATTTCACTGATCGGCTTGAAGGATGTAAAGGCACAGGGGATTCCGATTCCCGTTGTTGTCGAAGATGGCAAGTCCCCGCTGGAAAATGCGGAGAAGAAGGCAAGAGCCTATTATCAGGCGTTTCAAAAGCCTGTATTTTCCTGTGATTCCGGGTTGTATTTTCAAGGAGTACCCGATGTGGTTCAACCCGGTGTACATGTTCGAAATGTGGATGGAAAATGTCTGTCCGATGAAGAAATGATTGAATATTATACTGGTTTGGTGAAACAGTATGGGAAGCTGCGGGCAAAATATAAAAATGCAATCTGCCTGGTGCTGGATGAATCTCATATTTATAAAGCCATGGAGCCGTCTATGGAAAGCAGTGAATTCTGGTTGACGGACTGTCCGCACAGTGCAATTCGGGAAAAAGGCTTTCCACTGGACAGCATGTCAATTGATCTGAAAACCGGGCAATATTTTTATGATATGCCGCGAAGACGATGGGAACAGATCGCGGTAGAAAATGGTTTCCTGAACTTTTTTCAGAAGATATTCGAAAATGATTCGGCAATTCATTTGATTGAAAGCGGAAAATAAAATAGAGAACTGAAATAAAAATTGAAATAAAAACTGAAAACTGAAATAAAAAACTGAAATAAAAAACTGAAATACAAAACTGAAATAAGAAACTGAAATAGAGGTGGAAATTATGTTTTTGTCAGGATATGAATATTTGTGGCTCTTCTTTCTCTATGCATTCGCAGGATGGGTTTTGGAAACGCTGGGAGCAGCGATTCGACATCGTAAATTTGTAAACCGAGGTCTGATCAATGGTCCTTGCTGCATCACCTACGGAATTGCAGCGATCTTTATTACAGTATTTTTTCAGGAATTAAACGGATTCTGGCTATTTGCAGCCAGTGCTGTTTTATTTACGATCGTCGAGTGGATTGCAGGGCATTTGATTGAATTTCTGTATCAGGAACGATGGTGGGATTATTCCCGGATTCCCTGGAACCTGGATGGTTACATTTGCCTCCCAGTAGCGGTTTTTCGTGGAATCTTATGCTGGTGTGTTATGGAATGGGGGAATGCGCTGCTGTTAAACATCTTCCATTTGATTCCCAGCATGATCGGAAAAATCGGAATCTGGTTTTTCTTCGCTGTATTGACCTTAGATGTGGTCGCAACGCTTTTGATCTTATCCGGCAGAAGCAGGCGAATAGAGCGCTGGGAGTCGGTAGATTCCTGGCTGACGGGTGTGAGTAATCACCTGGCGCAGAAGATTTATACTTATGTCGACCATCGAATTCAAAAAGCGTATCCGAAGGCTGTGCGTCAAAAGAAAAAACAGGAAGCACAGGCAGGAACCGAAGCGATTTTTGCTTATGGATGCAGCTTTGACAAAATCGTCTATCTTTTTGTCATCGGTTCTTTTTTGGGAGATCTGACGGAAACAATCTTTTGTCGTTTCAAGGCTGGATATTGGATGAGCCGCAGCAGTTTGGTCTGGGGACCGTTCAGTATTGTCTGGGGATTTGCAATTGCTGCCGCCACACTGCTCTTATATCGTTATCGAAGTCGAAGCGATCGCTTCCTATTTTTAATGGGAACTTGTTTGGGTGGTACCTATGAATATATGTGCAGTGTCTTATCTGAATTGGTATTTGGCGTAGTCTTTTGGGATTACAGCGAAATTCCGTTTAACTTAGGCGGGCGCATTAATCTGCTGTACTGCTTTTTCTGGGGAATCGCTGCCGTGGTCTGGTTCAAAATGCTGTATCCTTACCTGTCGGCTCTCATCGAACAGATTCCAAAGAAAATCGGCAAATGCATAACGAAAATTTTTTTGATTTTTATGTGCTTGAATATGCTGGTATCAGCGCTGGCTCTAATACGAAGTGACCAGCGAAGTCAGGGGATGGAAGCACAAAGCAGTTGGCAGGAGGCTCTTGACCATTGGTATCCAGACGAAGTTCTGCAAAAGATTTATCCTAATATGATGGAAGTCCAATAGAGCTTTGTAAGGTCTGGCAGATATCGAAACGAGAAAAGCAGTTGACAAACGAGCAGGGGAAATGTATCATATTATTCATACAAGGAAAGTATGATAATGATATATCGATTCAATCTACGGATTATGCAGCTATCTGAAACATACAGTGTAGACCATGTGATATGCAACATGAAATATGCAGTGTGTAATATGGAACATAAAATAGGGGATAGAAAATCCCTGAAATGTGCATGAGGTATGAATCGAAAATCAGGTTATGTCAATCACAGCAGCAAAGGAAATGTAAGGATTGATCCGGAAATGGAGGCTTGAAATGGGAAAAATTTATAAGGGTGCGTTGGAATTGATCGGTAATACGCCATTGGTAGAGGTCGTTAATATCGAAAAAGAACTGGGTCTGGAAGCAACTGTTCTGGTAAAATT
Organism: uncultured Lachnospiraceae bacterium; assembly: GCA_964613155.1. Lineage (GTDB taxonomy): Bacteria > Bacillota > Clostridia > Lachnospirales > Lachnospiraceae > TWA4. The sequence goes on from CAZTHP010000043.1 coordinate 4,083, forward strand.
GGAATATTTAAATCCAGCAGGCAGTGTGAAAGACCGTGCAGCAAAAGCAATGATCGAAGATGCAGAGCAAAAAGGATTGTTAAAAGAAGGCTCTGTAATCATTGAGCCGACTTCCGGTAATACTGGGATTGGTCTGGCTTCCCTTGCAGCAGTAAAAGGATATCGTATGATTCTTACCATGCCCGACACCATGAGCGTAGAACGCCGCAACATTTTGAAAGCATATGGTGCAGAGGTTGTTCTGACAGAAGGCGCAAAGGGAATGAGCGGTGCGATTGCAAAAGCAGAAGAACTGGCCAAAGAAATTCCGGGTGGATTTATTCCTGGACAATTTGTAAATCCGGCAAATGCGGCAAGTCACCGAGAAACAACAGGCCCTGAAATTTGGAGTGATACGGATGGAAAAGTGGATCTGTTTATCGCCGGTGTAGGAACTGGCGGTACGATCACGGGAACCGGAGAGTATTTAAAAGCACAAAATCCCAATGTTCAGGTGATTGCAGTTGAACCCGCAGATTCTCCCGTTCTTTCCGAAGGAAAAGGCGGTTCACATAAAATTCAGGGAATCGGCGCAGGATTTGTCCCGGAGGTTCTGAATACTGAGATTTATGATGAAATCATGAAGATTGAAAGCGAAGATGCTTTTGCAGCAGCAAAGCTGCTGGCGAAAAAAGAAGGCGTGTTAGTAGGCATTTCTTCCGGTGCTGCGTTACATGCTGCGATTGAACAGGCGAAAAAAACAGAAAATAAGGGAAAAGTGATCGTTGCATTGCTTCCCGACAGCGGAGATCGTTATTATTCTACTCCTTTGTTCCAGGAATAAAGGGGGAAGTTTCTGGGCGTAATCTATAAAGTAATCCTCATCAAATTGATGTAACTAGAATTACACAACTTGGTGGGGATTTATTTTATCCGAAATTGAAAAACTCCAACAAAAAGGAACTTCATACTTCTCGCCAGAAATCGTCGAGTATGGAGTTCCTTTTCTATATAAATATTAAATATTAAATATTAAATATAGAGGACGTCTGCCTCTTTCAGTCGGGTTGTTCGAGAATCCCTGTTACAGGATCATCTTCACACAGCCATACATGCCGGCATCATTGCCCAGTTCTGCTGCTTTGATCTGCGTATTTGCAGAAACATGGAATGCATAGCGTTTATAATAGGTTGAAATAGCATCTGTTACGATGGAACCTGCGCGGCTCATACCGCCGCCGATTACAAATACTTCGGGGTCGATCGTGCAGGAAACCAGGCTCATCGCCTGTCCCAGATAATCACAGCAGCGATCCAAAATATCCATAGCCATTTCTTCACCATCGCGTGCCAGATCACAGATATCCTTGGAAGTAAAGGAATCAATTTCGCGAAGTTTGGACGGCTTTTCGGATTCCGCAAGCATGATCTTAGCAAGTCGAACGATGCCGTTTGCAGAAGCATACTGTTCCAGACAGCCATATTTACCGCAGTTACAGCGAACCGTTTCCTTCGGATTGACGGTCATGTGTCCAACTTCACCAGCACCGCCGTTTGCACCGGCAAAAATCTTTCCATTCAGAACAACACCGCCGCCGACACCGGTTCCCAGTGTAAACATCACTGTGCTCTCATAGCCTTTACCGCCACCCTGCCACAGCTCACCAAGTGCGGCAACATTGGCATCATTACCGGCTGCGACATTGGGAATTTCGGGAATCAGCTCATTCATGCGTGTTTTTACATTAAAGACACCCCATCCTAAGTTGATACAGCGGAAAACGGTATAATCAGAGCCAACGGGACCGGGAACACCGATACCGATGCCTTCTATTTGATCAAATGTAAGATTTTTTTCGGTTAATTTTGCTTTGATGGATTCAGCAGCATCGGGTAGGATCGAATCGCCATTATTTTCAGTTCGGGTAGGGATCTCCCATTTATCTAATAAAATACCGTCAGTAGAAAATAGACCGATTTTGATCGTTGTGCCTCCGATATCCACGCCAAAAGCATAAGGTTTCATGTTAATTGCCTCCATAAGTTATATTTTCAGAAGTTGGGGGATTGGAATCCAAACTTCTTGAGTGCTTTTCTTTTTGTTTTCAAAATGATTGACTTCATCTCAAAAAGGGGTTATTTCATTGCGGCCATCTGCGCTTCCATAAATTCTTCGTGCTGTTTTAAATCACAGGTGATAAATTCATAAGTCAGATATTCCGGATGAATGAATTCAATCAGTTCTTTTGCACCAGGAGCGGTAAACGGGCGGTGCTCGTCAATCTTAAAGACATGTGAGTATGCCATATTGATTCGATCCTGATAATTATCTGGCAGAACCGGCTGGTTTGCTAAAACGCTCTTAACATAAGGTCCGGACAGTGTCTGATGGAAGTGCACCCCTTTGATGTAATCGCAAAGATCTCCATGTTCTTTTAAACGCTGGTAAATATATGCCAGTCCTTCTTCCATCGTGGTAATGTCTGGATTGGTACACAGCAAATGTCCCGTATCCAGCATAATTCCCTTTTTCGGATAGTGAATCTGTTCCAGGAGACGTCTGGTGACATCAGGATTGGTAAAACGCATACCGGACCAGGGCAGATTTTCTACGAGGAAATGGAAAGAGTAGTTGGTTCCATCCAGAATCTGATTGATGATATCAGCCAGTGCATCGACTACGAGTTCATCCGGATGTGTAAATTGGTAGGTGAAAACCTCACGTGAACTGCTGCTTCCAGCATGGAAAACAACATATTCCGCACCCATACGGTCTGCAAATTCCAGTTCATCCCGGAAAAATTCGAGAATCCGTTCTTTAGAAGTTCCGCCGTAAATCGCTTCGTACTGTTCTCTGGTGTCATATTCTGCCAACAAAGCTTCTTCATCTTCCAGCCAAAAATCGACCCAGTTGGTAAAATAACCTAAATGAACACCAACCACGTCTTCTTTGGGGAGCAGGTCGGAACAGGGCGGTTTGCAGCGCATCAATTCATAGCCGTCGCATCCATAGCGCTGATAAAATTCTTTTAAATGTGCAGCATCGCGGTAGCGGTCCATATCGTAGATGCTGGTTGTGATATTGATCATCTGTTTCATAATATAAGTCCTTTCATGCGTATGTATAGGATACCAAAGTTAAAAGGTCGAAACCACAAGAGCATGTTCCCAGGTGGTCGAAAACGATACTGCCAGTGTGAAAAGTTAAAATGCTGTTCCATTCTATTTTTATGCTCATATCGGGGCGAGTTCCAAGGACCTTTAATCACTTATGAGCAAACTCATGTAGTTTTAGACCGTTAGCCCCTTTGATCTTTGATCATGGCATCATAAAATATAAGAAGCAGAAAAACATTTCAACATTTTAAGGCATACTCTAGTATACAGGATTCTGCTTCTATTTACAAATATAAAATTTGTAAAAAATAAAATTGTAAAAAGAAAATAGAAGCAGTGAGCAAAGCTTGTAAAAATGCAGATGGTAAAGGCAGGGAAAGTGTGATAGTATCAAGGAAGAAGGTAAATAGAAGAACGTTTTTACAGCTGCAAGCTATGTATTGCCAATGGGAAAAAGAGTAGCCTTTGTCCTTACAACAGACAAATGTTCATTGTAAGATAAAATCATGCGAAATATAGCGATTGCGAAAATACGATAATTCTAGTTGGGGAAATACAAGCATACCAGTTATGAAATACAATCAATGTAGATAATATAAATCAATGTAGATAATATAAATCAATGTAGATAATATAAATCAATGTAGGTAATATAAATATGTAGCTATACAAATATAGGAACGACAGTTGACAATGCGATAAGAATGTACAATGTACTAAGAATGCAATCATAAAAGTCGTGGGGGAGGATTGAGAGATGCAGATTACAGAGTTACAAATCCGCAATTTTAAATCGATTCAAAATTTGCAGATTTTGCAGGTTGAAAATGCGTTGATTTTAGTTGGGAAAAACAATACCGGGAAAACGGCGGTGTTAGATGCAATCCGTTCGTTCTGTGGTGCGTATCAAATTCAGCTGGAAGATTTTCAGGAGGATTTTCCCAATATAGAGATTCAAGTGGTATTGGGGATAACCGGAGAGGATTTGCAGGGATTTCAGGAAAAAGGGGCAGTTAGCAGTTATCGCCGTTTTGATGTCTGGTATCAGGATTTTTGTCGGAAATTGCCTTCTTATGTACCGCAGGAGACGATTGAAGAACTGGGAGAGGAGGAAGAATGGGGAACGGTCAGTTTTACCTTTATAGCCAATCGTGAAGGAAAGCTGCGTTATTCGGATGGGATACAAAAACATAATCCCTATATTTTGGAAATTCTTCCGGAGATTTACTATATGGATTCTCAGCGAAATCTCCAGTCTTTTCAGGAAAATCTGCTGTTGATGCAGGAAGATGAACTGCTGAAACAGATTCGTTCGGGAAGCTGTATTTTTAATACGGCAAAAATTTGCGATCATTGTTTTTCCTGTATTGGGCTGATCAATCAAAAAATGCCGGAAGAATTGAATGCGTTTGAAGCAGTGAAGCTGTTGGATTATAAATTGTATCAGTTGAATCTGGATGAATTTTCCAGGAAGGTGAATGAAAATTATCGAAAAAATGGCGGACAGGATGAAATTATCTACTCCATGAATCGTGATATTGAACGAATGCTGTCCGTTACAGCAGAAATTTACAGTCCAGAGAAAGAAACGCGGCGTTCCATCGAGCAGATGGGAAAGGGAATGCGCAGTATTTATATGCTTTCTTTGCTGGAAACCTATGCGCAGCGGAAGGGACAGCATCCGGGGATTATCATAGTCGAAGAACCAGAGTTGTTTTTGCATCCCAAGCTCCAGAAAATATCCGGTGATGTGCTCTATCGTCTATCGCGCACGAATCAGGTTATTTTTTCAACACACTCTCCGAATTTACTGCCGGATTTTAACAGCCGTCAGATTCGTCAAGTGGTTTTGGATGAAAATGGTTTCTCTGCGATGCGCAAATATACCGATATCAGCGTGATTTTAGATGATTTGGGCTACAGTGCCAATGACCTTATGAATGTGGATTTTGTGTTCATTGTGGAAGGAAAGCAGGATAAAAGCCGACTACCTTTGCTGCTGCGCAAATATTATTCGGAAATGTACGATGCAGAAGGAAAGCTTTCACGTGTGGCGATTATTGTTACAAATAGCTGCACCAATATTAAAACATATGCTAATCTGAAATACATGAATCAGGTATATTTAAAAGATAATTTCTTAATGATCCGCGATGGAGACGGAAAAAATAGCCGTGAGCTGAAACGCCAGCTTTGCCGCTATTATGAAGAACGAAATCGTCAGGATGTCGATCAACTGCCGCGTGTCACCGAAAAAAATGTATTGATCTTGAAATATTATTCGTTTGAAAATTATTTTTTCAATCCGCAGATTATGGCACAGATCGGTGTGATCGATTCACCGGAAGCTTTTTATGATATTTTTCTGGAAAAATGGAACGAATATCTGCATCGCATCAAAAGCGGCAAGAAATTGCAGCGGGTACTGGGGAAAAATCTGGAAACCGTCGATGATGTGAAGCAAAATATGGAAGCCATCAAAATCCATATGCGCGGACACAATCTGTACGATATTTTTTATGGAAAATACAAACGAAAGGAGAATGCTCTTTTAAAACGTTATATCGAATTAGCTCCGCGAGAAGAATTTAAAGATATTTTAGACAGCATCGACCAGTTTATTTACTTTGAAAATCGCAGAAAGCAGTAGGCGTGATGATAGAAAGCAGTAGCTGGAAATTAAAAAAGAGTAGATGTGAAAATGAAGAAAGCAGTAGCTGGAAATTTAAAAAGTAGATGTAAAATGCAGAAAAGAGTAGAAGGAAATTAAAAGAGGCAGATGCAAAAATGTAGAAAAAGCAGAGGAGCATTAAAAGAAGTAGATGCGAAATTGCAGAAAGTAGTACGGGGAACCGTGGACAAAAAACTGCTGCATGGGTGGTTCCATGCAGCAGTTTTGATGAAATTGTGAAAGCACTTTGTAAAAACAGCAACTCAAAAGAATCCTAGCGGTTCAAATTATGAGGGTGTCAAATGGCACGGAATCGCACTTAAAAAGCTATTTCTGCAATGGGACTTCGTTTTCTGCACTTAAAAAAGCTGTTTCTGCAATGGGACTCCGTTTTCTGTACTTAAAAAAGCTGTTTCCGTAATGAAGCTCCGTTTTCTGCATTTATAAAAGCTGTTTCCGTAATGAAGCTCCATCTTCTGCGCTTAAATAAGCAGGTGCGATATCGAGGACTGTTTTGCAGCCGGTCTGTCCTTCCTGGCTTAAACGATAAGCGGCTCTGGCATAAGCAGCGAGAACCGATGCAGTGAACTCAGGATTGGAATCCAGTTTCAGATTATACTCGATCACATGACTGTGTTCATCGTTCCAGCCGGTTTTACCTGTGCGGATGACAAAACCGCCGTGCGGAATACCAGAATGGTGTTCTTTTAATTCTTCTTCTGTAATAAAATGAACGGTGGTGTCATAGTCTGCAAAGTAGTTGGGCATTGTAACGATTGCCTGTTCAATTGCTTTTAAATCTGCGCCGTCTTCTGCTGCAACGAAGCATTCACGGGTGTGTTTCTGTCTGGTTGTTAGTTCCGGACAGCTGCCGCTTCGTACCTGTTTTAACGCATCTTCTACGGGAATCGTATACTGTCTAGCATCTTTAACACCAGGAATCCGACGGATTGCATCAGAATGCCCCTGACTTACGCCTTTTCCCCAGAATGTATAGTCCTTTCCACCAGGGAGAATGGCATTTGCATATAAACGATTTAAAGAAAACATGCCAGGATCCCAGCCGACGGAAATGATGCCGATATGTCCGGATTCTTTTGCTGCTTCGTCAACTGCTGCGAAATGTTCCGGAATCTTTGCATGGGTATCAAAACTGTCGATTACATGAAAATATTTGACCAGTTCTGGAGTCTGTTTGGGAAGATCCGAGGCACTTCCACCGCAAAGAATCATAACGTCAATTTCATCTTTCATAGCAGGAGCATCTGCTGCGGAGCAAACCTTTACACCTTCTGTCAAAATCTGCAGGCTGTCAGGGTTTCTTCTGGTGAAAACCGCAGCCAGTTCCAGATCCGGGTTATGTTTAATTGCGCATTCAACGCCTTTTCCGAGGTTTCCGTATCCAAAAATACCAATTCGAATTGCCATATGTTATTTCCTTTCTGCTGATTCGCCCTATGCTGTTATGCGCTGTGTATGAAATTAGCGCTGTGTACAAGTTGGTCAGCCTGTGTTGGTTGGTTCACATTTTTAGGGCATCGTGAGAGTGATGACCATAGTTTTTTGCAGGAAACAGATGCATCTTTCAATGTGTTTTTCACTGCAATTTTACGGGTACAGTATATAATAATGACTAATCAAAGTCAACGTTTTGGATGGAAAAGGTGCCTTATGAAATGCCTTAGATGAGCCTTACAGAGCCGTGATACAATTGTGAGAACAAAGGGGAATACTGGAAGAAAATGGAAGAAAAACGTACTGTGAAAGAAGAATATGTGAAGCGAAAAGTACTAATGTGGAAAAAATGTAGATGGGATGAAATCGTATGAAGAAAAAATAAAGCGTGTGAAAAGAAAAAATAAAAAGTATAGAAGGGAAAGAGAAACTGTGTGAACGGAATCATAAAAAATGTGAAGGGAAACATAAATGTGTGAAAGAAAACCATACAAAGTGTGAAATAAAAATATACAAATATTAAATTTGTATAATCTTATCGTTTTTTTTGTTTATTCATGTTATAATACAAAATGGTTTATCGAGAGCAAATGGGAGGGATTACGATGGTAAACAACGATAAAGTCCGAATGATGACAAAAATCCAGCTGTTTGCAGATCAGGAGAAGGATGCTCTGCGTGCAAATCGCTTTTTTCAAAGGGACTATCTGGGGCTATATATGATTCGCTCTTTTTTCGCGTATATCGTAGTATTCATTTTGATAGTGGCTTTATGGATCTTATATAATTGGGAGGAACTGCTGACACAGACGGATATGAATGTGCTGATGCAGTGGGGAGAAGGAATTTTCCTTACTTTTGTGCTTCTGCTGATTCCTTCCATGATCATATCTTATATTGCATACTGGTTTCAGTATCGCAGATTCAGAAAAAGAGTGAGAGAACATATTGAAGATTTGAAACAGCTGAATTCTTTTTACCTGACGCAGGATGAGAAGAATAGCTGAGTCATTTTCGTGGGATTTTAGCTGCGGAAGCGTAACCACCAATTACTTGACCGAACGGTCTGAAGTATGGGATTGATGAATGGCATAGCAGTTATCTTCCGATAGGGAAGCCTGCGACAGCAGGCATATATGTTTAGAAAGGCGGGATTTCGTGTGCGGTCTCCAATTGCACCAATTTATGAAGTAAGAGAAAAAATTAGACAATTATATGCGAAGTATACACTTCCGTTTCAGTTTGGATTGAAGTTTCTGGCAGCACTTTTTATGCTGTTGGCGATTCATTCAAAAGCAGGATATGTATCGGCGCTGGTTTCTTTGCCAGCAGTGATTCTGATCGCTCTGGTATGTTGTGTGATGCCCTGGGGGATGATCACAGGTGTGATGAGCCTTATTTTGTTGGTTCATTTTATGAAGGTATCGTTTATCGTTGCACTGGTTGCTTTGGTCATTATGGCTGTGATGGTTCTGATGAATTTAATCTTTGCACCGGCGTGTAGGAACGTAGTATTTTTTGTGCCGCTTGTCTTTTGGCTGAAGGTTCCGTTTGTCCTTCCTTTGATTCTGGGGCTCCTGTTTCCACCCACAGCGGCTCTTCCCATGCTGTTTGGGATTACCTTATATTACCTGATGGATTATGTGAGCACGACAGCAGGGATTTTATCCGATATTACAGCAACAACGGGGATGTCGGCACGTTATATGCAGCTGATCGATGGACTGCTGGGGAATCGAACCTTTTTGGTAGTATCAGCAGCATTTTTGATCACTGTGGTGATGGTTTTTGTGATTCGAAGACTTTCCATTGATTATGCGCGGATGATCGCAGTCGTAGCAGGAACTGTGACCAATCTGGTGCTGGTATTATTTGGCGTAGTATCTTCCGCAGGGACCAGTGGGATGTCAGCAGTTTTCGTAATTCTAAGTTCGATCATTTCTGGATTGTTGGCATATTTGATTCAGTTTATGATCTTTACAGTGGATTATAAGCGTACCGAGTATACGCAATTTGAGGATGATGAGTATTATTACTATGTAAAGGCCGTTCCGAAGATGAAGGTAGCGGAAAAAGAATATGATATGATCCGGATCTTGGATGAAAGTTCTGTCGGAAAGGAAGATTCGGAGTTCGAAGACGGGCAGAGCGCAGAATAGAATCTTTTCTGAAGAAAGAAGAGTGGGAGAATGCAATTAATCGCTGAATTTATTTACAGTCATTTCAATGTGATGATTCCTTATATCCGAATCATTGATATTGTACAGATTCTTTTGCTGACAGTTGTATTGTATAATATGATCTTGTGGCTGAGAAATACAAAAGCATGGAATCTATTGAAGGGGCTTTTGGTTTTGCTGCTATTTTATGTGACAGCGGCAGCGTTGAACATGACTGTTATCGTCTGGCTGGTCAATAATTGTTTAAGTGTGCTGGTGATGGTTTTTGTGATCGTTTTTCAGCCGGAATTTCGCCAGGTGCTGGAGCGTCTGGGAAGCAATATGAGCAGCGGCAATAAAAGCAATTTTTTTATCCGTTTGATTCCACTTGATTTTGGAGAGAAAAAAGAAGAAAATCAGTTTACAAAGCAGACTGCAATGGAGATTTTAAATGCGGTCTTTACAATGGCATCGGTGAAAACCGGTGCGCTGATCGTCATACAGAATACGATGCCGATCGTCCACTATGTGCAGCGTTGGGGCACGAATATTGATGCAGTAGTCGGCAGTGAATTGCTGATCAATATTTTTGAAAAAAACACGCCGCTTCACGATGGTGCAGTGGTGATCATTGGCAATCGGATTGCTTCCGCCAAATGTTTCCTCCCGTTGAATGAGATGGAAGGGATCAGTTCAAGGCTGGGAACACGGCACCATGCGGCGGCTGGGATCAGTGAAATCACGGATAGTGTTACGGTGATCGTGTCGGAGCAGACGGGGCGTGTTTCGGTGGCAAAAGGCGGGAAAATCAAGACAAATTTAGATCGAAAAAGCCTGGAGAAAGAATTATTGGCTCTTTGTGTAGAAGAAGATTTGGATGGAGAGACCAAAAACAAAGGCGTTTGGAAACGAAATCGGCAAAAAAACAGGAAATAGGGGGCATTGGATGGTAAAAAATACCGCAGGCAAATGGTTATTATTAATTCTTGCTTTTATCATGTCCTGTTTGATATGGTATACGGTAATTACGAATGATGATCCGCGGATCCGCGTTTCTTTGGGTAATATAGAAGTGGAACTGCTTAACGGTGAACAGCTGCATGAGCAGGGATTAGCTTATTATGTGGAAGAACATAAAAGTATTAAAGTGAAAGTAACGATTGTTCAGGAAAAAGGCTGGCTGATCAAGGCATCGGATATTCGTTTGACAGCAGATTTAAGTTCTTGTACAGGAGAAGAATGTGAATATCAGATTCCGGTTAAGGCAGAGATACTAAACAATCAGCAGCTGATCGGCAATAATTATAAATTAGAAGAAAGCAGTATTACGATCCGAACTGAAAAAATGGTCGAGAAAGAAGTTCCCGTCGTTGTGAATACCGAAGGAGCACCAGAAGATAATTGCAGCGTGGGGGCAGCAATCCCGAAAGAAAACCGTATCAAAGTTCAGGTTCCAAAATCAAAGGAAAATCTGGTGACAACAGCCGTATCCACGCTGGATATCAGCGGGCGTTCTGCAGATTATGAAGGAGAAGTTCACCTTCAGTTTGTCGATGAACAAGGAAAACCAATTGATTGCGAAGCCGAGCAGATTTTTCCAGAAACGGATACGATGCAGGTATTGATCCCGATTGGGATGGTGAAAGAAGTAAAAATTGGAAAAATCGCTTACAGCGGGATTTGTAAGGAAGGATATCGCTGTACTGGAATTACAAGCAGTTTGAAGAACGTCCAGGTAATCGGACCAGAGGAAAGCTTGAAGACATTGGAAAAGATTACCATTCCGCCGTATGAAGTCGATATCAGTGAAAAAGAAGCATCCTTTGATCTGAATTTTGAACTGGAGGAATTGCTTCCAGAAAAAATCAGGCTTTACCAAGAAGAAGAATCGCAACTGAAGGTTTCGGTTGTAATTGAAAAACTGGAGCAAAAAACGATTTCCCTGCCGGCAGGGCAGCTGGTTTTTCATAAACTGCCATCTGCATATCAAGCAACAGTTGAGAATGAGACAATCCGCGTGGTAGTAGAAGCATTGCCGAAGGAATTGGAAGAATTAAAGACGGAGCAGATTCAGATATCGGTTGATTTAAAAGGGTATCAACCGGGTGTTCATCAAGTTCCGGTCGATGTCAAGATAGTAGACAATAAGGTTGGATATCAGATTCTTTCTTCACAAAAAGCAACGATCGTGATCTCACAGTCCGATATGTGAGGCAGGGATATGTGAGAGAAATCATGAGCATGAGGTTTTGAAAGTAAACGCATGTGAGCGAAGTTGTGAGTGTGAAGTTTGTGAGCGAATTTATAGAAGCCAACTACCAGCAGTTTGACAATCGTAAATTGCTGACAGGATGCTCTTTCGTTAGGATTAGCAGAAACTGTCGAAAAAAGGTTGATTGAAAAACGTTGATTGAAGAACGTTGTGTGAAAAGGCTGATTGAAAAACGTTGATTGAAAAACGTTGTGTGAAAAAGTTTGTCAGGAAACGTCATAAGAAAAAAGTTGACAGGAAAACGTTACGAGAAGAAAAAGAGGGAAAACAGATGCTGAGAGGTATGGGCGTAGCAGGGCATATTGCTATGGGAACAGTATTTCGGCTGGAAGGCAGATCGTTGTCGGATTTGGAAAGGTATCTGTCTACTGCAACTGAAAACTGTATTCTGGTAGCCCCTGATTTGAGTGTAAAAGATGCGATGAAATTGGAGAAGTATCCAAAAGTAGTAGGGTTTGTAACAGAAAAAGGAGGATTCAATTCTCATTTGGCGATTTTAGCTGGGAAGATGGAGTTGACCGCTGTTCTTGGTGTACCAGGCTGCATGGACTTTATTGAAAATGGCGATAAAGTTCTGTTGGATGGGATGAATGGTGATTTGATTGTAGATCCTAGAGAAAACACGATTGAGCATTATAAAAAGGTTATGCAGAAGATTGAAAAAGACCAGACCAATATTACTTCTTTTGCCGAAATGGACACGGTGACTTTGGATGGATATCAGGTCAAGTTAATGGGCAATATTGATGATCTTTCAGATGCCGAAAAGGTTGTTCAGAATGGAGGAGACGGAATTGGTCTGTTCCGAACGGAAAATTTATTTGCAAAAGCCTCTTTTCTTCCAACGGAGGAAGAACAGTATGAAGCTTATGTCGAAATTGCAAAGACGATGAAAGGCGCACCGATAGTCATCCGAACATTGGATGCCGGTGGAGATCATAAAATTCCGTATCTGGAGCTGGAACCGGAAGAAAATCCATTTCTGGGCTGTCGAGGAATTCGTTTCAGTTTGAGACGACCGGATATTTTTAAGACACAGTGCAGAGCAATTTTGCGGGCAAGTGCACATGGAACATTTCGGATCTTGCTGCCGATGTTAACATCATTAAATGAATTTCAGCGTGTTAAAACGGTGATTTCGCTTATTAAAGAGGAATTAGATGCAGCCGAAATTCCGTATGATAAAAATCTGAAAATTGGTGTGATGATCGAAACGCCAGCAGCTGCCTGGATGGCAGATCTATTTGCCCGAGAAGCGGATTTTATCAGTATTGGAACGAATGACCTGACGCAGTATATGGTAGCGGCAGATCGCGGCAACAAGCAGATTACAGATTTGTATTCCAATTATCATCCGGCAGTTTTACGCAGTATTAAATATATCATTGAGTGCTGTCGAAAAGAGGGAACAACGGTAGCTGTCTGCGGAGAAGCCGCGGCTGACAGTAAAGTGCTTCCGTTGCTGCTTTTATATGGTGTTCAGGAGTTGAGTGTTACCCCTTCCCGGATTTTAAAGACGCGTCAGCAGATTCGAAAGCTAGATCGGGAGTCTTTGAGTGGTTTGGTAGAAACACTGGATAATATGGGAAGTATTGAAGAAGCGGAAAGCTGTATCGATGCCTTTCTGGCATTGGTTACTTCTTGAAACAAGAGTTTGATCTTTCGAAAGTCCGAGTGAAAGTCTGAGTTTGTTCAGGCAGCAGAGATTCGGAAGGAAACAAAGAGCAGACGAGGAGCAGAACAAAAGTACGAAAAACGTACTGAAATACGGAAATAAATGTTGGCAAATCACAGCATTTATGATATAATGATTTATTGCAATGCAATTTAAGCTAAGAATAACTATTCAGTCAAGCTGGATAGATTAAAAGCAGTTCAGCAAGGCTGAATTGTTACATTTAAGGAGGATACACACGATGAGTGTAACAGTTGAAACTTTAGAGAAAAATATGGCAAAGCTGACCATTACTGTAGCAGCTGAAGAAATCGAAAAAGCTATGCAGGCTGCATTTCAGAAGAACAAAGGCAAATACAGTGTACCTGGTTTCAGAAAAGGTAAAGTATCTCGTGCTGTTTTAGAAAGAATGTACGGCAAAGGTCTGTTTTACGAAGATGCAGTGAATTCTTTAATGCCTGAAGCATATGCATCAGCAGTAGAAGAAAGCGGTCTGGATATCGTTTCCGAACCTGAAATCGCTTTCGTAGAAACCAATCCTGAAAAAGATCTGGTATTTACCGCAACTGTAGCAGTAAAACCGGAAGTTGTTCTGGGTCAGTACAAAGGTCTGGAAGTTCCCAAAGCAGATCTGACTGTAACAGAAGAAGAAGTTCTGGCAATCATTAAGAAAGAACAGGAAAAGAATGCAGTTAATGTTAACGTAGAAGGCCGTGCAGTACAGGCTGACGATATCGCAACAATCGACTTTGAAGGATTTGTTGACGGTGTTGCATTCGAAGGCGGAAAAGGTACCGATTATCCTCTGACAATCGGCTCCAACACATTCATTCCTGGATTCGAAGATCAGATCATCGGTCATGAAATCGGTACAGAATTCGATGTTAATGTTACCTTCCCTGAAGCTTATCAGGCAGAAGAACTGCAGGGCAAAGCAGCTGTCTTCAAAGTAACTGTTAAGAAGATCGAAGAAAAACAGCTGCCTGAACTGGATGATGAATTCGCAGCAGAAGTTTCTGAATTCGAAACACTGGCAGAGTACAAAGCACATGTTGAAAAAGCAGAAGCTGAAAGAAAAGAAGTAGCAGCAGAACGTGCAAAAGAAGATGCTGTTGTAAATATGGCAATTGAAAATGCACAGATGGATATTCCGGATGCAATGGTTGCAACAGAAGCAAACAACATGATCCGTGAATTTGCAAACAATCTGGCTCAGCAGGGTCTGCAGATGGAACAGTATCTGCAGTACTTTGGTCAGACCGAAGACGGTATGAGAGAACAGATGAAACCCAATGCATTAAAGAGAATTCAGTCTAGACTGGTTCTGGAAGCAATTGCAAAGGCAGAAGCATTTGAAATCACAGAAGAAGAAGTAGATGCTGAAATCGCAAAACTGGCTAAACAGTATCAGATGGAAGCAGATCAAGTAAAAGGTATGGTAAATGTTGACTATCTTAAAGAAGACATTTCCTACAACAAAGCAAGCAAATTATTAGTTGAAGAAGCTAAGGAAGTTTAAAATTTAGGGGGTCTTTAAATGCCGGTTATTCCTTATGTAGTAGAAACCACCAGAAATGGTGAGCGATCCAGTGATATTTATTCACGGTTGTTAAAGGAAAGAATTATTTTTCTGGATTCTCAGGTAACAGATGAATCTGCAAGTATTATTGTAGCACAGCTTCTGTATCTGGAATCAGAAGATCTGACCAAAGACATCAGTTTATATATCAACAGTCCGGGCGGTTCTGTAACAGCAGGTATGGCGATTTATGATACGATGCAGTACATCAAGTGTGATGTATCCACTATTTGCATTGGCATGGCTGCCAGCATGGGTGCATTTTTACTGTCCGGTGGTGCAAAGGGCAAGCGTTTTGCTCTGCCGAATGCAGAAATCATGATTCATCAGCCTTCTGGCGGTGCCCAGGGACAGGCTACAGATATTAAAATCGTGGCGGATCGTATTATCGAGACTCGTAAGAAATTAAATGAAATTCTGGCTGCAAATACAGGCCAGCCTCTGTCTGTTATCGAAGTCGATACCGAGAGAGATCATTATATGTCTGCTGAGGAAGCAAAACAGTATGGTTTGATCGATGCTGTTCTCGAGAGAAGATAGGATACCGATTCCCGCAAAGCAAAAGAAACTGCCGGTGCCGGATTAAGACACCGGCAGTAATATTATTGGATTGGAAAGTGCGGTGCGATAGACAATGGCAAATAGATTTGAAGAAAAACTGACATGTTCATTTTGTGGAAGATCACAGGATAAAGTTGGAAAATTATTCGCCTCTGGCACATTAGATGGAATTTATATCTGTGACCAGTGTATTGAAGATTGTGCAGAACTGCTGGAACGGGAGTACAGTGGTTTTGATTTTGAAGACAGCAGTTCAAAAATGCTGAATGGCGGTTTGAACCTTTTAAAACCGAAAGAAATTAAAAATTACCTTGACGAATATGTAGTAGGACAGGATGATGCAAAGAAAATGCTGGCCGTGTCTGTCTACAATCATTATAAAAGAATTATGGCGCCTGTGCAGGATGACGAAGTGGAGATTCAGAAAAGTAATATTCTGATGTTAGGACCGACAGGTTCTGGTAAAACCTTCTTAGCACAGACCCTTGCAAAATTACTCAATGTTCCGTTTACGATTGCGGATGCGACTTCTTTAACTGAAGCAGGTTATGTAGGTGAGGATGTTGAAAATATTCTCCTGAAACTGATTCAGGCAGCAGATTATGACATTGCAAAAGCAGAGTACGGAATCATCTATATTGATGAAATCGATAAGATTACCAAGAAATCTGAAAATGTTTCCATTACACGTGATGTATCTGGTGAAGGTGTTCAGCAGGCATTATTAAAAATCCTGGAGGGAACAATCGCAAGTGTTCCGCCGCAGGGTGGAAGAAAGCATCCTCATCAGGAGATGTATCAAATTGATACTACCAACATTTTATTTATTTGCGGTGGTGCTTTTGATGGATTGGAAAAGATTATTGAAGCTCGTATGGGAGGCAGCAATTCAATCGGCTTTAATGCAGAAGTTCATTCAAAGCAGGATGATGATGCAGTTCAGTATTTGAAAGAAGTCCTGCCGCGCGATCTGACGAAATTTGGTCTGATTCCGGAATTTATCGGTCGTGTTCCAGTTGTTGTTACACTGGATCTGCTGAATGAGGAAGCGTTGGAGAAGATTCTGACAGAACCTAGAAATGCGATCACCAAACAGTATCGTAAGTTATTTGAGATGGATGGTGTTGCACTGGAATTTGATCCGGAAGCAATCAAAGCAATTGCCGTACATTCTCAGGAACAAAAAACAGGTGCCAGAGGTTTGCGTGCAATCATGGAAAAAATCATGCAGGATGTGATGTATGAAATTCCTTCCGATGAAAATATTGGCAGATGCCGTATTACCAAAGAAGTTGTAGAAGGAACTGGGGAACCCGTCCTGACCTATCGTACAGATGAAGTAAAGACCGATTCTGTCAATGCTGGTGCATAAATAATCGATTGCTGAGAGTAAAAGAAGCACCGCAAGTAAAAGTTTGCAACGATGTTGAATCGTACCTTGAGCAGAGGTTTGCGGTGCTGGAAATGCACATCATCAGCAAAAATTTGCAGCGGTGCAGATAAGCTAGGCAGTAATGATTTGCTGCGATACGAAGGTAGATAGGCAACAGTTGCCTGCGATACGAGAAGGGTACACACCTCCAGCAGATTTGTGAGGAATGCGGGTGTGCAGAAATGCGAATAAGGGCATGGATGTAAGTCATGCAGATGCAGGTACTTGCATTTGTGCAAATGTTAAAATGAGAAAAAGGGGGAATTAAGATGGAAGTCCCTGTTATTGCGTTAAGAGGTCTGACAGTTCTTCCAGGGATGGTTGTTCATTTTGATGCCAGCCGGAAAATGTCCATCGAAGCAGCGCAGAAGGCGATGGCTTCGGGTCAGAAAGTTTTTTTAACCATGCAGAAAGATGTTGAAGTGGAAAATCCAGAATTCGAAGATCTTTATGCGATGGGAACTTTGGCACGTGTGAAACAGCTGATCAAGATGCAGGGGAATGTTCTGCGGATCATGGTAGAAGGGCTGGAACGTGTTGAATTAATAAGTTTAAATACAGAGGGAAGCTATCTGGCTGGTGAAATTGAGTTCAGACCACTGGGTGCTATTAATAAAGAATTGGATTACAGCCAGCAGGAAGCGATGCTGCGTATTTTAAAGGAGGATCTGGAAAAATATGGTGCAGATACTTCTTTGGGAAAACAGGCAGTTCCGCATCTTTTAGAGTGCCGGACATTAGCTGATCTGATTCAGCAGGTTCTGATCACCTTCCCTTTTCCGATGGAAGCCAGACAGGAAATTTTGGAAATTTCCACGTATGAAGAACTCTATATGTTTGTCTTGAATCTGATCCGGGAAGAAACGGTGATCAATCAGATTAAAAAAGAGTTTCAGCTGAAAGTGAAAGAGCGCATTGATAAGTCGCAAAAAGAATATATTCTGCGGGAACAGATGAAGGTAATTCGAGAAGAATTAGGCGAAGACATCAGCAATGTAAATGATGCGGATGAATATGCGAAAAAAACAGAAAAGCTGAAAGCGCCGAAAGAGGTTAAAGAAGCACTGCGTAAGGAAATCAGTCGTTTCCGTATGATTCCGAATGGAAGTCAGGAAGGAACAGTTTCCCGAAATTATATCGAAGCGCTTTTGGAAATGCCCTGGAATAAGGTAAGCCGGGATAATCAGAGTATCAGCCGTGCACGGCAGATCTTAGAAGAAGATCATTACGGCATGGAAGATATTAAGAAGCGAATCGTAGAATATCTGGCAGTTCGTTCTGTAACGAAAAAGGGCGATGCGCCGATTCTTTGTCTGGCCGGCCCTCCTGGTACTGGAAAAACTTCAATCGCTCGTTCTGTTGCACGCGCGTTGAATAAAAAATATGTACGTGTATGTTTGGGTGGTGTTCGAGACGAAGCAGAAATCCGTGGACATAGACGAACCTATATTGGTTCTATGCCCGGTCGGATTGCAGAAGCTTTGAAACAGGCAGGTACTTCCAATCCGTTGATTTTGTTAGATGAAATTGATAAAGTCAGCAGTGATTACAAAGGCGATACTTCCGCTGCGCTTTTAGAAGTATTAGACAGCGAACAGAACAGCCATTTCCGCGATCATTTTATTGAAGTACCGATCGACCTTTCACAGGTATTGTTTATTGCAACGGCGAATGATCCTGGCAATATTCCAAGACCTTTGTATGATCGTATGGAAGTGATCGATGTCAGCAGTTATACAGAGAATGAG
>CAZTHP010000044.1:0-22141 GCA_964613155.1 uncultured Lachnospiraceae bacterium
ACAAGCTGATGGCAAACGGACAGATTGCAACACAGTATACCGATGCAGACGGAAATGTAACAATGGATGAATACTGGAATCCGAATGGTTCTTACTGTGCGATCGAAGGTATCACCAGCCCGGATGGACGTATTCTGGGTAAGATGGCACATGCAGAACGCCGCGGCAAATCCGTTGCAGTGAATATCTATGGCGAACAGGATATGAAGCTGTTTGAATCCGGTGTTGCATACTTTAAATAAGACGGAAAGACTTTATTGCATTATGCAGAATGACTTTGTAGCATTATGCAGAATGACTTTGTAGCGTTATGCAGAAGGACTTTGTAGCGTTATGCAGAAGGACTTTGTAGCGTTATGTAGAAGAATTTTGGAAACTTATGTTGAAGGATTTTGGCACTTTATATTGTAGGATTTCAAAGTTTATGTTATTCCAATTGTCTGAATAAAGCTTCGTCGGAATTTTTAAAGACAACTTAAGCTTTGGCAGAAGTTTTAAAGAACAATTTAAGCTTCGGTAGAAGTAAAAAAACAACTTAAGCTTCAGTAGAAGTAAAAAAAACAACTTAAGCTTCGGTAGAAGTTTTTGACAGTTTGACAGTAAGAACGCGGCCTGCCACGGGCAGTTGCTTTGGGCAGGCTGCGAACATACTGGACGATTCGTTATTATAAAATGGATTCTGTATAAAATGAATCAATTTTAGGATAGAATTTAAGTAGATTCTATCTGAAAAGATAGGATAGAATTTAAGCAGATTCTATCTAAAAAAGATAGGATGGAATGAGAACTGATTCTATCCATAAAAATCGCTTCTAGAATGAATTTTAAAGAAGCACATGAAAATACAATAAAATATAGCTTGATGAAAACGTAACATGTTATTTTTAGTAGATAAATTAAATCATTTTCTAAATATTCTTTTACTAGGAGGGGCATTTTTATCGGCCTCCATCCTTCTTTGCCGGTGCATCCGAAAGAAACTCAAACAAGCAGGTTATCTTTATGTGATGTACGGGTTCATGCTATTTTCTGGTCTTGTAACAGCGGCTACATTCTGCTGTGGAATTGTAAGATTGTTTTTGCCGGAAAATTTCTTTTTTTCACATCAATGGACGTTCTTTTTTTCAGGATGGTATCGTTTACATGGAAATCATGCGATGATGTTGCTTATTATAGCGGGAGTTCTCTTATGGGGAATTGGTCTGTTTTGTAAAATTGCAGATTTGCGGAAAAAATTCAAAGAAATTCAATATTGGTATCAAATGAATGAGCCAGCAGCGGATTGGAACATGCTGAATGCGTTTGAACAGACAGCGGAACAATTGCAATTGAAGCGGATTCCGTTTTTATTTGTCAATCCAGCCGTTCAGATTCCATTTTTGAAGGGGATTCGCTATCCAGCTGTAGTATTTCCTAAGAAAAGATTTTCTGCACAAGAGCAACAGGCGGCATTTGCCCATGAATTGATGCATTACAAACACCATGATCTGTGGGTTCGCTATTTTTTTCAGGGAATTTTCATACTGTACTGGTTTATTCCACTGGAAGCCGTATGGGAAGAAGAACTCATTGAGGTACAGGAAAGTCTTTGCGATATTGCAGTTTGCAGGCAGTATCAGGACTATTTTAGTGCTCCGCTGTATTTCCAGTTGATCGTAGAAATCGCAGGAAATGTTCGAAAATGCTATGAAACGCCGAAGCAGTTGATTTCAAAATTGTTGGATTCCGCAGGACAGTTGGAGCGGCGTATAGGAAATATGGCGAATTACCGAAAACGAGTTCCAGGGCGAGCGTGGAAATCGATGCTGCGTGCAGGAAGTGCGGTCGGAATTTTGCTCGCACTTTGGAGCGGCCTGTTTTTTCTAAATCTGTTTATAGGCGAGAATGATCAGATTCATTATCATGCAGCCTCATACTCTGATTACCATGGAAACACAGAATTTGGTTCCGCTGCGAAATTTGATGCAGAAACAGAGGAGATTTCTGAACATCTTTCGGATTTAGAAGCAGAGGGGATTTCCGAACATCTTTCGGATTTAGAAGCAGAGGAGATTTCCGGGCATCTTTCAGATTTAGAAGCAGAGGAGATTTCCGGGCATCTTTCAGATTCAGAAGCAGAAGGTGCTTCCAGACAAGATTCCAGCTCCGATTCTGAGCGTTTTATCTGGGAAAGTTTGACACAGTATCAGTTAAATCCAGGGGAACGACTCTGCAGTGAGTCTTTTCGGGGAAAAGAGGGCGAAATGTTCATCTGTATGCTGGTAGCTTCTCATGCGGATTATGAAATCGGAATTTACAGCAATGGTCAAAAGATTATCTTACCAGAATCAAAGGAAAATGCTTGTATCAATTTGGAATTAAGCGATGCGGATTATCGAGTATATATTCAAAATCAGAAAAAAGAAGAATTGAAGCTGGAAATGTTTTGTGCGCGATAAGATGCGATAAGATGCGATCAGATCAGTTTGATCGAGTCAGTTTAAGAACAGGCACCGGCATTTGGCTGATCAAGCACTGTTTGGAAAGAAGCAGCGTTTGATCGCCAGATGATGTGTCGTGTAAAATGGTGCGTTGTGTAAAAGCTGTGTTGTGTAAAAGCTGTGTTGTGTAAAAAACTACGATGCGTAAAAAACTGCGTTGTGTAAAAAAAGCGACATGTAAACTGTTGTGTCGTGTAAAATGCTGCGGGAATGTACCGCTGATTGCCATGGAGTGCAGGTAAAGCAGTTGTCTCTATTTAAATTAAACGCATTAAATTAAACGCAGGCAAGTCCGGCAAGGAAAAATAAAATCAGCAAGGGAAGATAAAGTAGAGCCGTTCCAAGCAGAACCGTATTTTTTTTGCGGCTGCGAAAGAACGGAAGCGAATGACGCATTTTCGTATTGCTGAAAAGAAAAGCCGGAAGAAAGAGCATCAGACCTGCTAAAAAGATGCAGCACAGGTAATAAATCAAAACGCCTTGTTCCTGATAGTGCGGATAAAGGCTAAGACTATATAAAATTCCAACGGCTGCGGCCATATAATAACAAATGGAAAACAGCATATGGAAAAAATTGCCGGAGCGATAGCCGAGTAATCTTCTTCCAGGAGGTACCAGCTTTTTACGTTTCGTACTTTTGGCATTGGAAGCAGTATCCTGAGGAGCGGCAGCAGCAGCCTGTTCTTCCTGGGAGGCCGTATCCCTTATCTGCCGTCTGGAATAGGAATTCTGATACGGATCCGTCGCTCCTGTCTGCCGTCTGGAGTAGGAATTCTGATACGGATCCGTCGCTCCTGTCTGCCGTCTGGAGTAGGAATTTTGATACGGATCCGTCGCTCCTGTTTGCTGTCTGGAATAGGAATTCTGATACGGATCCGCTGTTCCTGTCTGCTGTCTGGAGTAGAAATTTTGATACGGATCTGCCGTTCCTGTCTGGGTTCTGGAATCCATATCCTCATAAGAATAGGAATTTCGATAAGAACTTCCAGAGCGTTCGGCATAGGGATTTCGGTTTCTTGCATAAGAATCTTCTTGTTTCATCCGTCTGGAGTGTTCGGTTAAAATTGAACTGTCCGGATAATGCAGTTCAGGCTGCGCCGAAGCAAGCTGCTCCGGGTCGTAATACGTTTTTTCCATCTGTCTGGAATCTTTTGCCTGTGACACATCTGCACTACAGTAAGGACAGACGGTAACAATGCTGGAGATATCCTTTTGACAGTGGGGGCATTTGATCAAAGCCATAAAAATCTCCTTTATCATGTTATTATACAGAAACAATGTGGAAAATGCAGGAAGCAGTGATACTTCGCTGCATTTTGAGAAACGGTTTCGAATCAAGCCCATGTAGTCATGTGGGTTTAGAGTTGGCTCGAAATCGCTGCATTTTTTTAAAATTTAAGTTGATTTTTAGTATAGCATAAAAACAGACGGGATTCCATAAGAAAGTCCTGCATATACTTTCTTAAAAAAACTTGGTGAAGTTATGTATCAGTCTTCTTTTTTTCGTTTGACGAAAGCGGTAGTATTGGGATATTTGGTTTCGACTGTCTGTGTTTTTTTGCTTTCCTGGGGATTGTATGTTATGAAATGGTCCTGGGCGGGTTCGGAGGTTACGATGCAAATGGTGTATGGAATTTCCTGTTTGGCTGCGGGTTTTTTGGCAGGACGGGAATTTCGGGAAAGACGTATGATCTGGGGGGTTTTCAGCAGTATCTTGTATGCGATCATTTTCCTAACTGTTTCGCAGCTGACCGGTGGGCTGGGGAGCAGCAGTTTGTTAGAAATCCTTCTATTTTTAGGAATTTGTATCATCGGTGGTGCTGTCGGAAGTATTTTCAGCTAAAAACTGATCGGAAATCGAGAAACTGTCAAACGAGCAGGAAGTCAAAACTTGTCAAATCAGCAGGAAATTAAGTATTTGAAAAATCGGCAGCTGATGAAACATTTATAAAATCGATAGCAAATCGAAGTGCTGAACGAGTTGGTAAAAAGCTGAGATCGCTTTGAAAATCGTAGAAAATTGGAGTTCCAGGGGCTGCTTTGTAAAAAAAATGCAGAAAAAAGGGCGGAACGTTACAAAAAAAGTAATTGAAATTATGGAGTGGGTTTGATATACTGGGTGTAATTGTGGCATAGTGTATTTATCTGATTATTCAGAGAAATATGTCTTACAAAATCTTAACAGGAGGTTTAGAAGTATGAAACATATCAAAACATTAACGAGCAGCAGCCTGAAAAATACTATGAAAAAAGGCGGATGCAAGGAATGCCAGACATCCTGCCAGTCAGCTTGCAAGACATCCTGCACAGTTGGCAATCAGAGCTGTGAAAATGATAAATAGTTAGAATTTCATTCTTAGGAAACAGCACAGGGGCACTCTGTCAGACGGAGTGTCCCTGCAATCTTTGCATAGACAAAGATACGCTTAGAAAGGACAAATTGTGATTCATCAGTATAAAAATAATGGCTATAATATTGTACTGGATGTATGCAGTGGCTCCGTTCATGTAGTAGATGAGATTACCTATGATGCGATTGGTCTGTATGAAAAGCAGGACAGAGAGCAGGTTTTGAAAACTCTGGAAACACGCTATCCTGAGACTGCTCAGGAAGAATTGCAGGAGATTTTAAAGGAAATTGAAGAACTGAAAGAACAGGGTCTTCTGTATGCAGAAGATATTTATAAAGATTATGTAATCGATGTGAAGAACCGTACAACGATCGTAAAGGCACTTTGCCTGCACGTAGCACACGATTGTAATCTGGCCTGTAAATATTGTTTTGCAGGAGAGGGAGAGTATCACGGCGATCGTGGTCTCATGAGTTTCGAAGTAGGCCGCAAGGCACTGGATTATCTGCTGGAGAATTCCGGCAGCAGACGAAATCTGGAAGTAGATTTCTTTGGCGGAGAACCGCTGTTAAATTGGAAAACTGTAAAAGAACTGGTGGCATATGGCCGCAGCAAAGAAAAAGAATACAATAAAAATTTCCGTTTTACACTGACAACCAACGGTGTATTGTTAAATGACGAAGTGATCGAGTTCTGCAACCGCGAAATGGCGAATGTTGTTTTGAGTCTGGACGGCAGAAAAGAAGTGAATGATCAGATGCGTCCCTTCCCCAAAGGGGCAGGCAGTTATGACATCATTGTTCCGAAATTCCAGAAATTCGTGGAAAAAAGAGGGGATAAAGATTACTATGTAAGAGGTACTTTTACCCGCAATAACCTGGATTTCTCAAAAGATCTTCTGGAATTTGCAGATCTGGGATTTGACAAGATGTCCATTGAGCCGGTAGTTGCACTTCCGGAAGCAGATTATGCAATCCGTGAAGAAGATATTCCTGCGATTTTGGAGGAATACGACAATCTGGCACTGGAATATATCCGCAGAAAGAAAGAGGGAAAAGGATTTACCTTCTTCCACTTTATGATAGACTTAAATCAGGGTCCTTGTGTGGCGAAACGCTTATCCGGATGTGGTGCTGGTACCGAGTATCTGGCAGTTACTCCGACAGGCGAATTTTATCCCTGCCACCAGTTTGTAGGGCTTCCTGAATTTTTATTAGGTAATGTGGATGATGGAGTTACCAATACAGAAGTTCAAAATGAATTTAAGCAGTGCAATGTTTATGCGAAAGAAAAGTGCAGAGACTGTTTTGCAAGATTTTATTGCAGCGGCGGCTGTGCAGCCAACTCTTACCAGTTCCATGGCAAGATTACGGATGCATATGATATTGGATGTGAAATGCAGAAAAAACGGACTGAATGTGCCATTATGATCAAGGCTGCTTTAGCAGATGAGTCATGATGGATTCAGCAATTTGCCCCGAATTGCTGTAAAAGAGCCCACAGATGGGCTGAAGGAGGTATACAATGAGTAGAAATGGAAAAGCTGGCAGCAAAGGAAAAGGCATGCTTCGATTGGCTGCTGCTGTGCTTGCATTGGTATTTTTCACATATGTAGCAGTGTTGGGTCTTGGATTTGAACAGTCCGGCAGTGCGCAGGATATTAAGTTGGGTCTGGACCTGGCAGGTGGTGTAAGTATTACGTATCAGGCAGTTGAGGAGAATCCTTCTGCTACGGATATGGCAGATACAATTTATAAGCTGCAGCTGAGAGCACAGACTTACAGTAGTGAAGCAGAAGTTTATCAGGAAGGTACAAACCGAATCAACGTTGATATTCCGGATGTTACTGATGCCAATGAGATCTTAGAGGATTTAGGTCAGCCGGGTTCTCTGATTTTCCAGGACAAAGACGGCAATGAAGTGCTGACTGGTTCCGATGTTAAGTCGGCAGAAGCAGGAATTATCAGTGAATCCAGCAACAGCAGCACAAAAGAATATGTTGTAAATCTGGTCTTTACAGATGAAGGTGCTGAGAAATTTGCACAGTTGACTGCTGATAATGTAGGCAGCACGATTTCCATCGTTTACGATGGTGATGTAGTCAGTGCACCGACGGTTAACGAAGCGATTACCGGCGGTAAATGTTATATCGAAGGTATGGAAGATTATGAAGCAGCAGAACAGCTGGCTTCTACGATTCGTATCGGTTCTCTGAAACTGCAGCTGGAAGAAATCCGCTCTAACGTCGTAGGTGCAAAACTGGGTGCAGATGCGATTTCCAGCAGTTTAAAAGCAGGTGCGATCGGTTTAGTACTGGTTATGCTGTTTATGATCGTATTTTATTTGATCCCTGGTGTAGCAGCAGCATTAGCACTGGCACTGTATGTTGCCTTGAGTGTATGCTTGTTGAGTGCATTCCAGATTACACTGACACTGCCCGGTATTGCAGGTATCGTATTAACAATCGGTATGGCAGTAGATGCGAACGTTATTATTTTCTCACGTATTCGTGAAGAATTGGCAGTCGGCAAATCCGTGCGGATGGCATGCAAGGAAGGTTTTTCCAAAGCACTGTCTGCAATTTTAGATGGTAATATTACAACCCTGATCGCAGCACTGGTGCTGTATCTGATGGGCTCTGGTACAGTAAAAGGTTTTGCAACCACACTGGCACTTGGTACTCTGCTGTCTATGTTTACCGCATTATTCGTAACACGTTTTATTCTGAATGGACTGTATGAGATCGGTATCCGTGATCCGAAATTCTATGGTAAGAAAGCATCTGCAAGAAAGCTGACGATCATCAATTTTGTACGGAGAAAAACCGTATTCTTTGCAATCGCAGGTGTTGTAATTTTATGTGGCTTTGGTGCGATGATCTACAATGGTCCTATCAAAGGCGGCAGCATTCTGAATTACAGCTTGGAATTCCAGGGCGGAACTTCTACTTCCGTTACCTTTAATGAAGATTATACGATTGAAGAATTAAACAGCGAAGTTATGCCGATATTCTCAGAAGTAACGGGTGATAATGATATTCAGATTCAGAAGGTTGCAGGTTCCAATCAGGTTATTTTCAAGACAAAAACATTAGATAACCAGCAGCGTCAGGATCTGGAAGATCGTTTGATCGAAACGTATAAGATCGATCAGAAACAGATTCAGGAAGAAAGTATTTCCGCAACTGTCAGCAAAGAGATGAAGCGCGATGCAGTCATTGCCGTTCTGATCGCAGCTGTGATGATGCTGCTCTATATCTGGTTCCGTTTCAAGGATATCCGTATTGCAGCAAGTACCGTATTGGCTCTGCTGCATGACGTATTGGTTGTACTGACCTGCTATGCACTGTTCCGTTGGACTGTCGGCAACACCTTCATTGCTTGTATGCTGACCGTTGTAGGTTATTCAATTAATGCTAGTATCGTTGTTTTTGACCGTATTCGTGAACATATGGCGAACAGAAAACGTGGTGAAAGCCTGGAAGATGTCATCAATGTCAGCGTTTCTCAGACCTTGACACGAAGCATCAATACTTCCCTTACAACCGGTATCATGGTTCTGGTACTGTTGATCTTCGGTGTATCTTCGATTCGCGAATTTGCATTGCCTCTGTTAGTAGGTATTTGCTGTGGTTGTTTCTCATCTGTATGTTTAGCAGGAAATCTGTGGCATACTCTGAAAAGCAAAAAGGAAGATTAATATATGTATAAGATAATGAAAAAAAGCGGACGGGCAAAGCGGGCTGAGTTTCAGACCGTTCATGGTACGATCCAGACCCCCGTTTTTATGAATGTAGGAACTGCTGCTGCGATCAAAGGCGCAGTTGCGACAGAAGATCTGGAACGGATCGGAACGCAGGTAGAGTTATCCAATACGTATCATCTGCATGTAAGACCCGGTGATAAGATCGTCAAACAGATGGGCGGACTTCATAAGTTCATGTCCTGGGACAAGCCGATTCTGACCGATTCCGGCGGATTTCAGGTATTTTCCCTCTCTGGTCTGCGCAAGATCAAAGAAGAAGGGGTTCATTTTCATTCTCATGTAGATGGCGCGAAAATCTTTATGGGACCGGAGGAAAGTATGCAGATTCAGTCGAATCTGGCTTCCACGATCGCAATGGCATTTGATGAGTGTATTCCGAATCCTTCCACGAGAGAATATGTGGAAAAATCGGTAGCACGTACGACTCGCTGGCTGGCGCGCTGTAAGAAGGAGATGCAGCGTCTGAACAGTTTGCCGGATACGATCAACCAGCATCAGCTTCTGTTTGGTATCAATCAAGGCGGTGTGTATGAGGATATTCGAATGCAGCATGCCGATCAGATTTCTGAGATGGATTTGGATGGTTATGCAGTCGGAGGACTTGCGGTGGGCGAATCCCATGAAGAAATGTATCACATTTTAGATTGTACTGTTCCGCATCTTCCGGAGAATAAACCGACTTATCTGATGGGTGTTGGTACACCTGCCAATATTTTAGAAGCAGTAGACCGCGGTGTAGATTTCTTTGACTGTGTGTATCCGAGTCGTAACGGAAGACATGGACATGTTTATACAAAACATGGAAAGTTAAATCTGTTTAATGCAAAGTATGAAACCGATCCCAGACCGATCGAGGAAGGCTGCGGTTGTCCGGCATGCAGACGCTACAGCAGAGCGTATATCCGCCATTTGCTGAAAGCGAAAGAAATGTTGGGAATGCGTCTTGCAGTTTTGCACAATTTGTATTATTATAATCATTTGATGGAAGACATTCGTCTGGCTATCGAAGAAGACCGCTACACTTCATTTAAAGAAGAAGCGCTGTACCAGTTTACTCAAGGAGAGTAGAGTATACGTAAAAAGAAACAACTGTTTTTGCAGTTGTTTTGAAAATGTTACGTTTATTTTATGAAGTTTATAAAGGAGGTAGGACAATGGAGACAATCATTATGTTTGTATACATTGCAGCCCTGATTGCTTTGATGTATTTCCTGATGATCAGACCGCAGAAGAAAGAACAGAAAAGAATGCAGGCTCTGCTGGAAAGTCTGGAAGTTGGTGACAGTGTATGCACCACTGCAGGTTTTTATGGCGTTGTAATCGACATGGAAGAAGATATGGTTATCGTTGAATTTGGCAGCAACAAAAATTGCCGGATTCCCATGAAGAAGAGTGCAATCGTAGAAGTAGAAAAAGCATAAGATACGCACAAATGTGTATCCCATGAAAAAGGCTGTCGTGAAACGATGAAAGATCGTTTCGCGGCAGCCTTTTTTGTAAGCAGTACCCGAAATAGAATTTCTGAGGTTTTGGTATTACTGCTTTCAGATGCTGATAGAGTTTGTTTCTACTGTTTTCAGATGCTAGGTTACGGTTGGATTTCGTTCGTCTGCTCTTTTGCAAGGTGAATCTGACAAACGGTTCGTACATCGCCTTCTCCGCTGTAATCAAAGGTGACAGAATCGCCTTCGTGCAGGAACGGCAATTCGGAGCTGATCTGGATTGAAGCACGGTAGATCACATCACGGTCTTCCTGTAAGCGGAAGTAATAGCAGGTGTTGCCATTTACAACAGCCGAAGATACATCCTGAATGGTGCCGCTGATGCTGGCATCGGCTTCGGGCAGTTCTTCCGGGGAGGTACTTTCCTCCGATTTGCTGGATTCGTTTTTGTCGATTGCTTCTCCGGATTCCATGCCCAGTGCAGTCGCATAATTGGTCATAGCCGTTTTTACGGTAGAGCCCGTACCTACGATCTGATATTGCTCCACGTCGACAAATGCATACATTTTGACCAGACCGGCATTATCTTTCAGGGAAAGGAAATACGTAGGCCGATTGGAGATATTCAGCAAGATGGGGAATGTTGCTTCGTAGTTCATCTGCTGAACCTGTCCCTGTGCCGATGTCATAGCTGAATTTTCGGTCGCGCCGGGAACCGAGTAGTAGCGTGCATCTTTGGTTCGCAGGTTGACCAGCATAAAGCCTGTATTTGATTCATCACTGGTAACAGAGGTCATGCCGGTATACAGATACACATCATCGCCGATTGCCAGATAATTATAGCCGTCGGTTGTCTGTTTTACACCCTTTTGGCCGAAAATGGAGTTGAAAAATCCATTTTGATACATACCATGATAGTCTAACTGGCTGACAATTAAGTCTGAGATGAAAACCTGATCGACCCAACTGGGGATATCTTCAAGTTTATAGTAGGTATTTTCACCGGTGATCGCATTGACTAAAACGGCACCGCAGATATCCTTTCCGTCCCAAAATCCAATCTTGTAGTCGATGACGGGAGCAACCCAATAAGGTGTGTTTTCTTCGTCGATTTCAAATGACACATCGCTGAAATCAAAAATCTTGGTTGGATAGGAAAAACGTAAATGGCGGTTGATGTTGCGAAAGAAATATTCGCTGGGTGAGTATTTCATGCCGTCATCAAGGCGTTCCAGAGAAGTTTCCTGTGTAACCATATTGACCATCACATAGGCGGGAAGCCCTTCTGCATGGTTGTAAAACCATTTGATCGGATCACCGTACTGCAAAGGTGTGACACGATAGGGAGTTCCGTGGTAATTGATCTGTGTGTACGCATCCATAATCTCGAACTGTGAAACCAGATCTGACATTTCGCCTAATTTTCGATTGCCCAGTTTTTGTGCCGAGGTTTTATCTACAACGGGAATTTGATTCATGGAAATCTCTGCGACATCTGCTGCAAAATCACCGTCCTGCACGTCAATTAGATTGGTATAGGCACGTGAATGGAGCAGGGGATGTCCGATAAAATTACCAATAAACTGAATTGCAATGATCAGAAGTAAGGCAATCGCACCGATCAGAAAGGGCTTACTGGTCTGCCGCAGGTTCATCGCGTGAATCCCGCGAAGACCATCCAGCTGGATATTTGAAAAAAGATCACGGATTACAGCAAAGCCATTGATAACCAGTAAAATGATGATACATTGGAATAAGAAGCCCCAGAAATTTTTACTGCGTAGATGCAGGGGCGGCAGCTCTACATAATAGAGTGCAAAAATCAGAATGGCAGAAATGAGAATCCGCCATAGAGTGTGTGAAAAGGTTTGTTTTTTCATAGAAACCTCCTAAAAATAGATAAATTAAAAAGAATTGATCGGTTCTTGTATCGACAACGTAATCCCGATACAGGATCTAATCTGGAAAACAAGGCAAATTTAAGCGCTCTGTTTGGTACAGTATATCGGAAAAACGGAAAAAAGAACAGAATAGAATCATTAAAAATTAATTAAAAAGCCGTTTTTTCTGGAACTATCCTGTCAGATAGCGGGAATGTGTTAGCAGATGGCGAATATGTATTAGCAGACAGCGACTATGTCCTGTCAGATAGTGAGAATGTGTTAGTGGATAGAGAATATGTATTAGCAGACAGCGACTATGTCCTGTTAGATGGTGAAAATGGATTACGAAATAGCGGAAATGTGCTTCCAGATGGTGGAAATGTGTTTTGAAGATAGTAGAAATGAATGAAAATTCTGGAAAAAGTACAGTTTGTAAAAAATATACAATTTATATCAAAAATTACAAGGATTTTTTTAAAATCAAATGTCAGAAAAGGTTGAAATATTTCAAGAAATAAGATATTATTTAATGCATAGCTTAAAAATGATGGGATAAAGTAGATAAATTTGAATCTGGATTGTGATAATATTCTATATTATAATATACGAAATCTACATAGAATCTACATAGAACCTGGAGGAGAGACTTATGGAAAAGAAAATTGCGCTGATTCCCGGTGATGGTATTGGACCGGAAATCGTCAGAGAAGCTCGAAAAGTATTAGATCGGGTTTGTGAAAAATATGGACATCAATTTACATATACAGAGTTATTGATGGGCGGCTGCTCCATTGATGCATATGGTGTTCCTTTAACAGATGAAACCCTGGAGGCAGCAAAAGCATCCGACTCTGTTCTGCTGGGCGCAGTTGGAGGCAACGTAGGCAATTCCAGATGGTATGATGTAGCACCGAATTTGCGTCCTGAGGCAGGTCTGCTTGCAATCCGCAAGGGGCTTGGTTTATTTGCCAATATCCGTCCGGCATATCTTTATAAAGAATTGAAAGCAGCATGTCCTCTGCGGGAAGATATTATTGGAGACGGTTTTGATATGGTCATCATGCGAGAACTGACAGGCGGTCTTTATTTTGGAGAACGTCATACGGAAGAAGTAGATGGTGTTCGAAAAGCAACGGATACGTTGACCTATGATGAGAACGAAATCCGCAGAATTGCAATCAAAGCATTTGAAATTGCAAGAAAGCGAAAAGGCAATGTGATCAGTGTTGATAAGGCGAATGTACTGGATTCTTCCAGATTATGGAGACAGGTGACAGAAGAAGTTGCAAAGGATTATCCGGATGTTACCCTGACACATATGCTGGTTGATAATTGTGCGATGCAGCTGGTTATGAATCCGGGACAGTTTGATGTGATTTTAACGGAGAATATGTTTGGTGATATTCTTTCGGATGAAGCAAGTATGATTACTGGTTCCATTGGAATGCTTTCCAGTGCAAGTCTGAGTGAAACGAAATTAGGTCTGTATGAACCCAGCCACGGCTCTGCACCAGATATTGCAGGCAAGGATTTGGCAAATCCCATTGCGACCATCCTTTCCGCAGCGATGATGCTTCGTTATTCCTTTGATATGGATACAGAAGCCGATGCGATCGAAGCTGCTGTTTCCAAAGTACTGGAAGAAGGATACCGCACAGGCGATATTATGTCAGAAGGATGTACACAGGTTGGTACGACGAAGATGGGCGATCTGATCGCAGAAAGAATCTAGCCCAATTGTTGAAATTGGATGTTATTTTGAGCAGCATTAAGGGAAACGCAAGGAGCAGAAGCAACCGCCGATAATGATCGAAAAAGATTTTAAAAAGCGACCAATCGATCGCGGTATAAAGAAATTCTGGAAAATGAGGAACCGCTGGAAACTGACAAGATAACGAATACAAGATAAAAGCGAGAATAACGGCTAATACAAGAATAAAGGATCATAAAAGATAACAAAAAGGATAAAGAGGATAAGGAAAGGGAGAAGAAGATGAAAAGTGATGCAGTGAAAACAGGGATGCAGCAAGCTCCCCATCGTTCATTATTTAATGCACTGGGTATGACGAAAGAAGAACTGGAGAAGCCCTTAGTAGGAATCGTTTGTTCTTATAATGAAATTGTACCTGGACATATGAATCTGGATAAGATCGCACAGGCTGTTAAGCTGGGTGTTGCGATGGCAGGCGGTACGCCGATCATGTTTCCGGCAATTGCAGTTTGTGATGGAATTGCAATGGGACATGTTGGTATGAAATACTCTCTCGTAACGAGAGATTTGATCGCAGATTCTACCGAATGTATGGCATTAGCGCATCAGTTTGATGCTTTAGTCATGATTCCGAACTGTGATAAGAACGTTCCTGGTTTATTAATGGCAGCTGCAAGACTGAATGTGCCGACAATTTTTGTCAGCGGCGGTCCGATGTTGGCTGGTCATGTAAAAGGCGAAAAACGAAGCTTATCTTCTATGTTTGAAGCAGTTGGTTCTTATGCGGCAGGCACAATGACAGAAGATGATGTAACAGAATTTGAAAATAAAGTATGTCCGACCTGCGGTTCTTGTTCTGGTATGTATACAGCCAATTCTATGAACTGTCTGACGGAAGCAATCGGTATGGGTCTGAGAGGAAACGGTACGATTCCGGCTGTTTATTCCGAGCGAATCAAATTAGCCAAACATGCTGGTATGCAGGTAATGGAACTCTACAGAAAAAATATCCGTCCCAGAGATATTATGACAAAAGATGCGTTTATGAATGCACTGACAGTCGATATGGCATTGGGATGTTCTACCAATACGATGCTGCATCTGCCTGCAATTGCACATGAAGCAGGGGTAGAAATTGATATGGATATTGCCAATGAAATCAGTGCAAGAACGCCGAATCTGTGTCATCTGGCACCGGCTGGATATACCTATATGGAAGATCTGAATGAAGCAGGCGGTGTTTATGCGGTTATGAACGAACTGTCCAAGAAAGGACTGCTGAAGACGGATCTGATCACGGCTACTGGTAAAACAGTTGGGGAAAATATTGCAAATGCCTACAATCGTGATCCGGAGACGATCCGCCCCATTGAAAATCCCTATAGTGAGACCGGCGGTATCGCTGTTTTGAAAGGTAATATTGCACCGGATGGAAGTGTAGTAAAACGTTCTGCAGTTGTTCCGGAGATGATGGTTCACGCAGGCCCTGCTCGTGTATTTGAATGTGAAGAAGATGCGATCGCAGCTATCAAAGGCGGCAAGATCAAAGCTGGAGATGTTGTGGTAATCCGCTATGAAGGTCCGAAAGGCGGTCCTGGTATGCGTGAAATGCTCAATCCGACTTCTGCGATTGCCGGTATGGGTCTGGGCTCGAGTGTTGCCTTGATTACCGATGGACGTTTCAGTGGTGCTTCCCGTGGTGCTTCAATCGGTCATGTATGTCCGGAAGCCGCTGTAGGCGGTCCGATCGCTCTGATCGAAGAAGGAGATATAATCGAAGTCAATATTCCGGCAAATACGCTGAATGTACGGGTATCGGATGAAGAAATGGCACAGAGAAGAGCAAAATGGCAGCCGAAAGAACCGAAAGTAAAAACCGGTTATCTGGCACGTTATGCAAAACTGGTTACTGACAGTTGCCACGGAGCTGTTTTGAACGCGGAATAAATAGGGATGGGAGAAAAAATTAATGCAATTAAATGGTTCGGAAGTTTTAATTGAATGTTTAAAGGAACAGGGAGTGGACACGGTGTTCGGCTATCCGGGCGGTGCAATTTTAAATGTCTATGATGCACTGTACAAACATCCGGAAATTCACCATGTCCTGACCTCTCATGAACAGGGCGCTTCTCATGCGGCAGACGGCTATGCAAGAGCAACGGGTAAGGTTGGAGTTTGTTTTGCAACTTCTGGCCCTGGTGCGACAAACCTGGTAACTGGAATTGCGACCGCATATATGGATTCCATTCCGGTCGTTGCTGTTACCTGTAATGTAGGTGTATCCTCACTGGGAAAGGATAGTTTCCAGGAAATTGATATTTTGGGCGTTACGATGCCGATCACAAAACATAACTATATCGTAAAAGATGTTCGCGATTTAGCGGATACGGTGCGTAATGCATTTCGTATTGCAAAAACAGGCAGACCGGGTCCGGTTTTGATCGATATTCCGAAGGATGTAACGGCTGCGTTGACGGAATATGAACCTGCTGAGCCAATTCCGGTTGCTCGTGTGACGAAAGGCATTCGAGAGCAGGATATCGAAGCTGCACTGGAATTGATCAAAAATTGCAACAAGCCGTTTATTATGGTAGGCGGCGGAGCCGTAATTTCGGAGGCATCAGATGAATTGGCGGAATTTGCAGCCTTGATGGATTCTCCTGTTTGTGATACGCTGATGGGAAAAGGTGCTTTTGATGGTGAAAGCTTAAACTATACCGGTATGATCGGAATGCATGGAACGAAGGCTTCTGATTATGGAGTCGCAAAATGTGACCTGCTGGTAGCAGTAGGATGTCGTTTTTCTGATCGTGTAACGGGTAATGTTCAAACATTTGCATCTAATGCAAAAATTCTTCAGATTGATGTCGATCCTGCGGAAGTCAATAAGAATGTGAAAGTAGATGTTTCCGTGATCGGTGATATCAAGGAGGTTTTGAAAATCTTACTGAGCCGTATGGAGCAGGCAGATCATTTTGCATGGATGAGCCAGGTGAGCCGACTGAAAGATCTGTATCCGCTGACTTATCGCAAAGATGTATTAACAGGTCCCTACGTAATTGAAAAAATCAACGAATTAACCAAAGGTGAGGCGATCATTACGACCGATGTTGGACAGCATCAGATGTGGGCCGCACAGTTTATCAAATATAAATATCCTAGAACGTTCCTGAGTTCCGGCGGTCTTGGCACGATGGGATATGGTCTGGGTGCAGCAATCGGCGCACAGGTTGGTATGCCGGAGAAACAAGTAATCAATATTGCTGGTGATGGATGTTTCCGGATGAATATGAATGAATTGGCGACAGCTTCTCGTTATAACATTCCGATCATTCAAGTGTGTATCAACAACCATGTATTAGGTATGGTAAAACAGTGGCAGGAGTTATTCTATGAAGAACGTTATTCCCATACGATTTTAAATGATGCTGTCGATTTTGTAAAAGTAGCAGAGGGCATGGGTGTAAAAGGTGTTCGTGTTACAAAGATAGAAGAAGTTGAACCGGCATTAAAAGAAGCACTTGCACATAAGGGGCCGTTTGTGATCGACTGTTATGTAGATTCCGACGATAAAGTATTCCCTATGGTTTCACCGGGCGGTAACATTGCCGATGCATTTTCCGAAGAAGATCTGGAAAAAGTTTTGAAAAAATAAGAATCTGCCGCAGATGCAGAATAACAAATGATTTGCGAATTCAGCATGAAACCAGCTTCCAGTCCTGCAATTGATCCTGGAAGCTGTCTCAGCTGAATTTTGCATATAGAAGAAAAGGTATTTGTACTGATGCAGCAGTGCAGACCGCAGAATATGAGGAGGCATAAGCTATGGAAAGAGTCTATAACTTTTCAGCAGGTCCGGCTGTTTTACCGGAAGAAGTATTAAAAGAAGCAGCCGAGGAGATGTTAAATTATCGTGGCTGTGGGATGTCCGTTATGGAGATGAGCCACCGTTCTGCTATGTTCCAGAATATTATTGATGAAGCAGAAGCAGATATCCGGGAATTAATGGGAATTCCTTCGAACTATAAGGTTTTATTTATGCAGGGCGGCGCATCTTTACAGTTTGCGATGATTCCGATGAACTTTATGAAAAACCGTGTTGCAGATTACATCGTGACCGGTGCATGGGCAAAAAAAGCATGGAAAGAAGCACAGAAATTTGGCCAGGCAAACTGTATTGCATCAAGTGAAGATAAGACATTTACGTATATTCCGGATTGCTCCGATCTGCCGATCAGTCCGGATGCCGATTATGTATATATTTGTGAAAATAACACAATCTATGGTACCAAATTTAAAAAGCTGCCGAACACGAAAGGTAAAGATCTGATCGCAGACGTATCTTCCTGCTTCTTATCAGAACCGGTTCATGTAGAAGATTATGCGATGATCTACGGCGGTGTTCAGAAAAACGTAGGTCCTGCCGGTGTTGTCATCGCGATCATTCGAGAAGATTTGATCACAGACGATGTATTGCCGGGTACTCCTACAATGCTGACCTACAAAACACATGCGGATAATGGTTCCATGTTCAATACACCTCCCTGCTACAGCATTTATATCTGCGGTAAGGTCTTCAAATGGCTGAAGAAAAACGGTGGTTTAACAGCAATGAAAGAAACCAACGAAAAGAAAGCAGCACTGTTATATAACTATCTGGATCAGAGCAATCTGTTTAAGGGCACCGTAAGAACAGAAGACCGTTCCCTGATGAACGTGCCGTTTGTAACCGGTGACAAAGAACTGGATGCATTATTTGTAAAAGAAGCAAAAGCAGCTGGTCTGGAAAATCTGAAAGGTCATAGAAGTGTTGGCGGTATGCGTGCATCCATTTACAATGCAATGCCTTACGCAGGCGTAGAAGCACTGGTTCAGTTTATGAAGGAATTTGAAGCAAAGCACTAAGATAGTGCTGGATAGAGAAATCTAAGGCAAAGCACTAAGATAGTGCTGGATAGAGAAATCTAAGGCAAAGCACTAAGATAGTGCTGGATAGAGAAATCTAAGGCAAAGCATTAAGATAGTGCTGGATAGAGAAATCTAAGACAAAGTACCAAGATAGTGCTGGATAGAGAAATCTGAGGCAAAGTACTAAGATAAAGTACTGAACTGAGGAATCGAAAGCAGAGTACTAAAATAAATGCTGAACAGGGATTTATAAAATAGTAGAAAATGAAAAAAGAAAAGAGATAGTTGATCATGTATAAAATTAAATGTTTGAATCCGATTTCGAAATATGGTTTAAATCTGCTGAATGATCAGTATGAGTTAGTTGAAGATGTAACAGAAGCAGAAGGAATCCTGGTTCGCAGTGCTTCAATGCATGAAATGGAACTGCCCAATGGATTGGAAGCAGTTGCAAGAGCCGGCGCAGGGGTGAATAACATTCCGTTAGATAAATGTGCAGAAAAAGGCATTGTAGTATTTAACACACCTGGTGCGAATGCAAACGGTGTAAAAGAACTGGTAATGGCTGGTCTGTTTTTGAGTTCTCGTGATATCATCGGCGGTATTAACTGGGTAAAAGACAATGCTTCTGATCCGGCAATCGGCAAGAGCATGGAAAAAGCAAAAAAACAATTTGCAGGCAGCGAAGTAAAGGGCAAAACCCTGGGTATCGTAGGTTTAGGTGCGATCGGAATCATGGTTGCTAATACAGCAGTTCATTTAGGAATGAAAGTAATCGGCTATGATCCTTATATTTCAGTATATTCTGCACTGCATCTGTCTACTCATGTACAGGTTTGCGAAAAATTAGAAGACATGGCTTCTCAGTGTGACTTCTTATCCGTTCATGTACCGTTATTAGACAGCACGAAAGGCATGATCGATCAAACCATTTTTGATGTTATGAAAGATGGTGCGGTTGTTTTGAACTTTGCAAGAGATCTTCTGGTAAACGATGATGATCTGGAAGCTGCTTTGAAATCCGGCAAAGTAAAATGCTATGTAACGGACTTCCCGAATGCAAAAACAGCCAATATGGAGCATGTAATCGCAATTCCTCATTTAGGTGCTTCTACGGAAGAATCCGAAGATAACTGTGCGATCATGGCAGTTCAGGAAATGATGGATTATCTGGAAAATGGTAATATTTCCAATTCTGTCAACTACCCGAAATGTAACATGGGTCCTGTAAAAGGACCGGTTCGTCTGGCTGTCTTTAATAAAAACGTACCGAATATGATCGGTCAGTTTACAAGTGTATTAGCAAACGATGGCATTAACATTGCATCTATGGCGAATACCTCAAAAGGCAATCTGGCTTACACACTGCTGGATGCAGACCAGGATATCAGCGATGAAGTAGTAGAAAAATTAAGAGCGATTCCGGAAGTCTTTAAAGTAAGAGTAATCCGTAAATAAGCCAATTCAGCAGAGGAGATCGGTCGAACTGAGTTTGCAGATGGAACGAATACAGTTTGATTTCGTAAACAAGACAGATTGCGTTAAGTTTGCAGCTAAACCAAATGAAGTTCGATTTAAGGTAAGGGAGTAGTTATGGCAATTGTAAAACCTTTTGTCTGCATACATCCAGCTGAAGGCTATTTTGAAAAGGTAGCAGCGCTTCCGTACGACGTTTACAGTCGTGCGGAGGCGAAAGCTTTTGTTGCAGATAAACCATATTCATTTTTAAATATTGACCGTCCTGAGACACAATTTTCAGAAGACCAGGATATGTATGCGGATCGTGTGTACGAAAAAGCGGCTTCCATGCTGGAACAGTGGCAGAAAGACGGAATTTTGAAGCAGGAAGAAAAAGCCTGCTATTTTATTTATTCGCTGACGATGAATGGACGGGAACAAACGGGGATTGTAGGATGTTCCGCGGTAGATGATTATGTCCATGGCACCATTCGGAAACATGAATTTACACTTGAGGAAAAAGAAAAAGATCGAATTCGTCATGTAGACCGATGCAGTATGCAGACTGGTCCGATTTTTCTGGCCTATCGCCGTCAGGAATCCATTCAGAAGCTGCTAAAGGAAATCAAGAAGCAGCCCCCTCTGTTTGATTTTACAAGTGAGGACGGTGTACATCATGCTGGTTGGAGTGTTACAGATGAGGCGGTAAATCAGGCTTTAGAAGCCGCTTTTGCGCAAATTCCCTGCACTTATATTGCAGATGGACATCATCGCTGTGCTTCCGCTGTAAAAGTAGCATTAAAACGTCGTGAAGAACATCCGGATTATGATGGAACGGAGTCATTTAATTATATTCTGTCGGTCTTATTTTCTGATGATGAGCTGCAGATTCTGCCGTATAATCGCCTGGTAAAAGACTTGAATGGTTATACGGTCCGTGAATTTTTACAAAAAGCAGAAGAAAAATTTCAAATTACGAAAATGTCTTCTCCGGTTTTGCCGAAAGAGAAGGGGACTTATGGAATGTTTCTGGAGGATCAGTGGTATTTGCTTCAGCAACGTCCGGAATATCAGCAGCAGGACTGCGTAGAAGGACTGGATGTAGCTTACCTGCAGAGGGAATTGCTGGAACCAGTCTTGGGAATCGCAGATCCGAAAACAAACCCGCGTATTGCATTTTCAGGAGGAATCCGTGGACTGGCGGAATTGGAAAAACGTTGTCATACGGATATGAAAGCCGCATTTTCTATGTATCCGACCTCAATTCAGGAATTATTTGCAGTCGCAGACGCAAATTGCATGATGCCGCCGAAATCCACCTGGTTTGAGCCGAAACTGCGCAGTGGACTTTTCCTGCATCCGTTTGAAAAATAAATCAGGCAACTGAAACAGCCGGAAAGCTACTAGTGGTGTACAAGTTAAGCAAGCTAACGTGCTTTAGCCGTTAGAGTGTTAGAAAATAGAAAAGGGGAAGGGAAAATATGAAAGTAGTAATTCAACGTGTTTCGCATGCCTCTGTTACGATAGACGGGCAGGTGCATGGCGCAATCGACCAGGGATATCTGGTTCTTTTGGGAGTTGGCAAGGAGGACGATGAGAAAACTGTAGACCGTATTGTAAAAAAGATGATCCAGCTTCGGATCTTTGCAGATGAGAACGGAAAAACAAACCTGTCTTTAAAGGATGTAGGCGGTTCTCTTTTAGTGGTCTCCCAGTTTACTTTATATGCGGACTGCAGTCATGGCAATCGTCCAGGTTTTACCAATGCTGCCAAGCCGGATCAGGCAAATGCGCTCTATGAGTACTTTGTGAAAAAGTGTCGGGAGCAGGTAGAAAATGTACAAACGGGCAGTTTTGGAGCAGATATGAAGGTAGAATTGTTAAATGATGGTCCCTTTACCATTATTTTGGAGTAATTCTACATGAAATATGACATTGTGCTGTACAGAATTGTTGAATGATTATAAAAAAAGAAAAAAGAGCACAAAGACACTTGGGAAAAATAAGGCTGTTTTGGAAAACTTTTATAAAAGAGTTTTTTAGAGCAGCCTTTTCTTATGGGAAACCTAACAAAAATCCACAAAATACACCGGGTGCTTTTGAATTTGAAATAGAGAAGATGACGATTGCATGTATTTGTTGA
>CAZTHP010000045.1:0-11472 GCA_964613155.1 uncultured Lachnospiraceae bacterium
AAACCGCCTAATGCCAGCGAACCGGTATCGCCCATGAAAACTTTTGCCGGATAGCAGTTAAATAATAAAAATCCTGCCAAACCACCTGCGACTGCTGCACAAACTGGTTCAATCCCTGCACCAGTCATCGTGGATACCATCGTGAAAAAGACCGCTACTAACAATGTAACACTGCTGCACAATCCATCCAGACCATCCGTCAGATTCACGCCATTATCCGTTCCCAGTACAATAATAAAATAAGCCGGAATAAATAAATAGCCCAATTCCAACTGAATGGAGGTAAAGGGAATCAACATATAAGTTCCCGGCTGTTCTCTACTCATTAAATAATAACAAAAGATTGCTGCTACAACCAGCTGAAGAAATAATTTCTGTTTCGGCTTCAAGCCCTCATTGTGCTTCATTACAATTTTAATAAAATCATCCAGAAAACCTACGAGACCAAATCCTACTGTTACAAATAGAATCGGGATGATCTGCGGATAATCTTTCACAAAAAAGAGTGCCGTCACGATAATGCCCAAAACAAATGCAATACCGCCCATTGTCGGCGTTCCCTGCTTCTTCAAATGACTCTGCGGGCCATCCTCACGGATATACTGACCAAACTTTAATTTATACAGAATCGGAATTAAACATTTACATGCAATCGCACTGATCACAAAAGATACTAATGCCGGAATGATGGCACTACTAAAATCAATATTCATATTCATCGTATCACCTCTAATATGTATTTTTATCTGTCCTGCTGCATTTTACAAAGTGCCAGACAGATCTCCTGTATTTTCTGAATACCTCGTAATCATATCGCCCGTCTCCTTTGCTGTCAATAGCGTTCTTCCAGCAAAGGAAGGATATTTTTAAAAATCTCGGCAGCAGCCGGTGCACAGACCGTGCCGCCATAATAAACGCCTTCGGGTTCATTCACTAACACCAGGATTGCAATCTGAGGGTCTTCCACCGGTGTAAATCCCACAAAAGACGAAATATATTTCCCATTTCCCCGCGGCAATTTTTCAGAGGTTGCAGTCTTGCCGCCTATCCGATAGCCTTCCAGATATGCCTTTTTCCCACCACCTTCGGCTACTACTGCCTCCAAAATCGTACACGCCTGTGCACTGATTTCAGGACTTAATACCTGCCCCTGCGGTTCCCAGACAAACGATTCCATCTTGTTTTCTGCTGGTTCTTCTGTCATACGTGCAAAATGCGGAACAATCGCTTTTCCTCCATTGATCAGAGAACAGATTGTTGTCAAATGTCTCAGCGGTGTCAGCTGAAACGATTGCCCAAAAGAAATCGTTGCCAATTC
The DNA here is from genome assembly GCA_964613155.1 of uncultured Lachnospiraceae bacterium. Classification (GTDB taxonomy): domain Bacteria; phylum Bacillota; class Clostridia; order Lachnospirales; family Lachnospiraceae; genus TWA4. Next base: position 1,319 of record CAZTHP010000045.1, read on the forward strand.
CACTTCACCGATATGTTCCAGCTGGTGCATGATAGTTCCAGCTTCCCCCGGAAGATCTACACCTGTCTTTTCCAAGACACGAAATTGCCGGATATACTTCATAAACGTTTCGGCTCCCAAACGCAGTCCCACTTCAATAAAAACAGGATTGCAGGAATTCATCGTTGCCTGCACAAAATTTTCACTGCCATGACCACTTGTTTTATGACAGCGGATCCGTCGATCTTCTACCAATTTATAACCTGGGCAGAAAAAACTTTCTTCCGGTGTTACAACACCTTCTGCCAATCCCGCCGATAAGGTAATAATCTTAAAGGTAGAACCGGGTTCATACGTATCATTGATACAAAAATTACGCCACATACGATTGCGCAGGTCGGAACGCTCCGTTTCCGTCAAGGCCGCCAATTCCGTTTCCGAATACGGGATTCCATCTTCCTGATACAGGGTAAATGGATCATTCAGATCATATTCTGGTACGTCTGTCATCGCATAAATTTCTCCATTTTGTGGATTCATCGCAATAATACTGACATGAAGTGCCGATTTTTCTTCATACAGACGTTCCGCTGTCTGCTGGGCAAATGACTGAATCTCCTGATCAATCGTAAGATATAGATTTTTCCCCGCTCTGGGCTCTACCCGAATCTCCGCTTCCTCCACAAGCTCCGTTCCCACAGCATCGGTTGGCGTTAAAATCGTTCCATTTGTTCCCTGCAAAAGCTCATCATACTGCACTTCCAGCCCTAAAATCCCCTGATTGTCCCCACCGGTAAACCCCAGGATTTTACTCGCCATTGTACCATTGGGATAGTAACGTTTCGAATCTTCGTCAACCTTCACCCCTTTTCGGTGCAGCGCACGAATCTGATCTCCAATCTGTTTATCCACATTGCTCGCAATAATTTCTCTAGAACTATATTTTTCCACTTTTTTACGAACAACATCCTCTGAAAGTTCTAAAAGTTCGGCTAATTCCGTAATGACCAGCTCAGGTTCTTCAATCTGATTATGAACAACGGAAATCGTACATACCGTACGATTTCCGGCCAGTAATTGCCCATTTCGGTCGTAAATTTCTCCCCTTGCTGCTTTAATCGCACGTTCTCGCTGCTGTACGTCCAATGCTTTTTCTTCATAATATGCACTCTGACCGATCATCAGCCAAACCATCCGCCCGATCAAACCTGTAAATAACAAAAAGCAGATTCCTACAAACAGCAGTGTTCGCACTTTCAGCGGAAAACGCGAATTTTCATACCGCATGAGCCCCCCTATGGGATATCTTTTTCCTATCCTATGCTCCGTTTTTCCATTCTAACCCTGAGCCGCTAGTCATTTCCTGTCTGTGCCTGGTTTGCAGCCTGACGAATCCGTTCTGCTTCCTGCTCTGCTTCCAGATTCTCAATGATCGAATCTTCGATCACTTCATCATCCTCTGGTGAAGTAAAATCACCATACTGATCGGAAACTTCTTCGTTGGAAGCCGGATAAATATTTAAATAGGGTAAAATCTGTTCCAGCGCGGCTTTACAGACATCCTTTGCCTGATATGTATTCTCTGCCTTTTCGCAGTTTGGTTCGTCGACTACTGCATAGACAATCACTTCGGGATCATAAGCCGGTGCAACTGCCATAAAAGAAACCGTATACTTTTCTTCGGCATCTCCCTGATTGTTTTTCTCAGCAGTACCAGTCTTTCCACCGATTTCATACCCCTCAATCTGCACCCGGCTGCCCGTACCATTTTCGACAACCTGTAAAAGAGCTTCTTTTAAATATTCGCTGGTGCTCTTGCTGACTGTCTGACGAACCAGGACCGGCTCAATATTCTGGATCAAATTGCCTTCATTGTCCACTAGCTGCTTTACCACATGAGGTTTATAGTAATTTCCGCCATTTACTGCGGAAGAATATGCCGCACACATCTGCACCATTGTCACATAAAAGTTCTGTCCAAATGAGTTGGTCGCCAAGTCAACTGAGGTCATATTGTCGACATGATAAATCTGATTGGAACAGGATAATTCATCCGGCAGATCAATCCCTGTTAACTGACCAAAATTAAACATCTTCTGGTATTCACAAAAAGTTTCTACACCGATTTCAGCACCCATCTGCATCAGGGCATCGTTGCAGGATGCCATCAAAGCCCCCGTAACATCTAACGACCCATGTCCATTTCGCTTATGACAATGAATCCGGCAATTTCCATAAATCCCTACTCCATCGCAGACATAACGTTTGGCCGGAGTCAGCAATGCTTCCTCCAATCCAGCTGCAACCGTAAAAATTTTTGCTGTAGAACCCGGTTCATAACTGCTCGATGCACAGAAATTTCTCCATCGTTTCAACAAGATTTCTGACTTTTCTTCCTCGGTCATCTTTTCCTGTTCTTCTTTTGTATAGCAGTCGTCCAAACTATTCGGTTGATTCGGATTAAATTGTCTGCTGGAAGCCATCGCATAAATTTCGCCATTGTTGGGATTCATCACCATCAAGGAAGTGACATTGCTGCCTACATCTTTTTCATATTTTTCAATAATATCTTCGCAAATCTGCTGAATATAAGCGTCCAGTGTCGTGACCAGCGAATATCCGTCCGTTTCCGGAATCGTTTGAATCTCAACAGAAGATTCCTGATTCAAATATCCATAGCGCCGTCCATTCGTACCACTTAATACTTCATCATATTCTTTTTCTAAACCGGCAACACCTCCGCTGGCATTGGAAAATCCAATCGTCGTCGAAGCTAACGAATCATAGGGGTAAATTCGTTTCTGTGTATTTTCAAAATATACTCCAACAATTTTTCCTTTCTTCGGTTTCTCCTCCGAACCTGTATGAGTGAAAAAATCTTTCACCGCAACAAGTGCCCGAATAAGCGGATTTACGGTATCATTTGCCTCACCGTCCGTTTTTTGAGTATCGGAATTTTGGGTATCGTCTTTTTCACGATCTGTTTCGGATTCCTCGGATTCTTCTTCCTGGGAAAGAGTGCCGTTTGCATAAGCTTCTTTGTAATCTAAGAATTTTTGCATTTCTTTTTCTGAAAGCGCTTTGTCATAAATCTGATAATAGGAGTCTTTATTACTGATAATTCGCTCCCGCAGATCATCGGCATCGTACCCAAAGCACTCAACTAATGCCTGAATCGTCGCGTCCAGATTTTTTGTATTCCCTTTTTTTCCTTTCGGCAGGATATTCTTCGGTTCCAGGATTAAATTGTATTCCTTTTCATTGTACGCCAGACTCGTACCATTTCGATCCAGAATCTGTCCGCGTTCTGCCGGGATCACCTGACTGTTATACGCCATCTGCGTTAAAATTTTTTTGTTGTAGTCCTCGCCTTTATAACGGCTGATCCATATAATGTCAATTAATAAAAAACACATGAAGCCTAGTACCACAAGGAATACCAGGCCTGCTCTCGCTTTGATATACTTTGCGACCCGCTTTTGTACGAGTCGCTTTTTCTTTTTTTTATTCATTTGGAATATCTTCCTTCTGTCTTACATATTCTGAATCAGAGCCTTCAAAATAAACAATCTGTGATTCATCAGCTGGTACCATTCCCAGGTCTTTCGTTGCTTTTTTGCGGATTGTATCCAGACTTGTACTTGTTGTAATCTCATTTTGCAGATCCTGATTTTCCTGACGGACTGTTTCCAGACTGCTTTGTAAGGTAGAGATTTGTTTCGTCAACGCAGTCACTTCTGTTTTAGAATGAATGTAGATTCCAGAACAGGCTAAAATGCAGACACATGCAATCGCCACGGTCATAACATATGCGATCGGAAGGACATTGACTGCATTGCGCGGCAGTACCCGACGCTGTCTTTTCTTTACCGGTGCTTTTTCAACTGGTCTTTCGTGTTGTTCTCTAACGGCAGACGTACCATTTACCAGGTATCTGCTCTGGTCTTTGTATTCAGGCATCTTGTATCCCCCTTATCTTCATTTTTCGTAATTCAGCAAAGCTGATTCATTACTTTCTTTCAAAAATGCGAAGCTTTGCACTCTTAGAACGTTTATTTTGTGCAAGTTCATCTGCTGACGGCAAGATCGGCTTTCGTGTTATGACGCGCCCTTTGCTTTCTTTACCGCATACACATACAGGAAATTCCGGCGGGCAAGTACAGGGATCTTCGTTCTTTTTGAATTGATTTTTCACGATCCGGTCTTCTAATGACTGGAACGTAATAATGCAAAGTCTGCCGCCCGGCGCAAGCCGGTCGATCATTGCATCAATCGAATCAGTCAAAACATCCAGTTCATGATTCACCTCTATGCGCAATGCTTGGAAGGTTCTCTTAGCCGGATGACCGCCTGCATTTCTTGCTTTCGCAGGAATCGAAGCACGGATAATATCCACCAACTGTGTTGTTGTCGTAATCGGTGCGATCTCACGTTCTTTCAGAATGCGGTCTACGATATTTCTGGCATACCGTTCTTCTCCATAATCCCATAAAATCCGAAGCAATTCATCCTTGGAACAGGAATTTACCAAATCGGCTGCTGTAACCGGATTTCGCTGATCCATCCGCATATCCAGAGGTCCTTCCATCCGATAGGTAAATCCCCTGGATGCTTCATCCAGCTGAAACGAACTTACCCCCAGATCGAGAATGATACCATTAACCTGCTCGACTCCCAAAGAATCTAAAACAAGCGGAATATCAACATAATTGCTGCGTACGATCTGTACCTGTTCCTTCCAGGGACTTAAACGCTGAGATGCTGCTGCAATCGCATCTGCATCCTGATCCACGCCGATCACACGACCGGTTCCATCCAGTCTTTTCAGTACCTCCTGTGTATGACCTCCAAACCCTAAGGTTCCATCTACAACTACCGCTCCCGGCTTTAAATTCAGTCCGTCCACGGTTTCTTTCAATAAAACGGATATATGATTAAATTCAATCTGCTCCATGCTTACTTCCTTTATCATCTTATTTCTCAGCTACCATCTAGCTTTTCTCATTCTGACAAACGACCAGCTTCTTCATCATGCTTCTCATCGCTTTGAAAGTTATTTTAACATAAGCGAGAAGAATTGCAAAGTTTTTTTTATCTAAAATTATGTTAAAGTCACACTTTTTGCTGTTTCCGCATCTGAATTATGATTACAAGCAGTCCGATTACAACAAGACTGCCGGATAAAAGCTGTGATACCGGGATTTGGGTGCTGCCCAAAAGGAGCTGATCGGTACGAAGTCCTTCGATCCACACACGTCCAAGACCATAGAATGTCAGATACATCCAAGTAATCTGTCCCTGAAATCGCTTTTTCCGGTGCGCCAAAAGTAAAAGACACAATACTCCCAGATTCCAAAGAGATTCATACAAAAAGGTCGGATGAACCTGAATATACTCCTCGCCTTGCCAGATGCCCAGATGCTGGTTTAATTCCTCTGTGACATAGCCGCTGTAAACCCTGGTTTTTAAGATCCACATCGAAAGAATGTTTTCATTATAGCCACCAAAGGCTTCGCAGTTAAAGAAATTTCCCCAGCGACCGATCGCCTGTCCCAAAACTAGACCTGGAACACAGCAGTCCGCCATTTGAAAAAACGAAATTTTCTTTACTCGTGTGTAAACAAATAGCGTCAGAAAAGCAGCGATCACGCCGCCGTAAATTGCCAATCCGCCTGCACGCAGATTCAAAATTTGAAGCAGATCATCCTTATAAGAATCCCAGGAAAAGATTACATAATAGGTACGTGCCCCGATGATGGAAAAAATCAGCGCATACAACAAAAAATCCAATAAAGTATCCGAAGAAATCTTCTCTTTTTTTCCGCAGCGGCATGCCATCAAATAACCACATAAAATGCCGATCCCAATTATAATGCCGTAAAATTTCACTTCGAATCCATTTCCAATCGGAAGTACAATTCCTGTCGGAAGATGATCAATTTCAATTCCCAAACCAGGAAAACGAATATCCGGTGCATCATATAACATAATTCCTTATCACTCCTCATTCCATTTATTTGCGATTATTTTACTCTTATGCTCTTAAAAACGCAAGTCTCTCCTCCATGAAAAAGCAGGCAGAACGGTAAAAGAATAGTTGAATCCCTTTTTCTTTTATGGTAAAATTGCACGGAGTATGTCATATTTTTGAAACCTGATACACAGGCTGAATGAACATTTCTCATTCGCCTGATATCTTTCAAATTTGAACTAAATATAGAATCTGAACGCAGTCGGCTTTTCAGCTTCGACTGCTTAGGGAGGAAAAAAATGAAATTAGGTATCGTAGGCCTGCCTAACGTAGGAAAAAGTACTTTATTTAATGCACTGACAAAAGCCGGTGCAGAATCAGCCAATTATCCATTCTGTACCATTGATCCCAACGTCGGAATTGTAACCGTTCCGGATTTTCGTCTGAAACTGTTAGCCGATATGTATCAATCCCGCAAGGTTACTCCCGCAGTGATCGAATTCGTCGATATCGCGGGTCTGGTAAAAGGCGCTTCCAAAGGGGAAGGATTGGGCAATCAGTTCCTTTCTCATATCCGTGAAGTCGATGCGATCGTTCATGTTGTGCGCTGCTTCGAAGACAGCAACATTGTGCATGTAGACGGTTCGATCAATCCGCTGCGTGACATCGAAACAATCAATCTGGAGCTGTTATTCGCCGATCTGGATGTACTGGAACGCCGAATCTCCAAAACAGTCCGCGGTGCTCGAAACGACAAAGCACTGGCAAAGGAATTAGAAATTTTAGAACAACTGAAAAAACATCTGGAAGATGGAAATTCTGCAAAAACCTTCCATTTAGAAGATGACGAAGCAATGGAATTTGTGGAATCCTTAAATCTGTTAACTGCAAAACCGGTTATCTATGCTGCGAATGTCACCGAGGACGAATTAGCCGATGACGCTGCTTCAAATCCTTATGTCGCTTCTGTACGCAGCTTTGCCGAAGAAGAAGGCAGTAAGGTCTTTGTTGTATGTGCACAGATTGAACAGGAAATTGCAGAGTTAGAGGATGATGAAAAGATGGAATTTCTGGAAGATATCGGTCTGAAGGAATCTGGTCTGGAAAAACTAATTCAGGAAAGCTACAGCCTGTTAGGTCTGATCAGCTATCTGACAGCCGGTGAATCTGAAACACGTGCATGGACCATCCAGAAAGGTACCAAAGCACCTCAGGCAGCCGGTAAGATTCACTCCGACTTCGAACGCGGCTTTATCCGTGCAGAAGTGGTTAATTATCAGGATCTGCTGGATGCAGGTACTTATGCCGCTGCAAGAGAAAAGGGACTGATCGGACTGGAAGGAAAAGATTACGTAGTAAAAGACGGTGACGTTATCCTGTTCCGTTTCAACGTATAAAACTTCAACCGGTTTCACACATCAAACTTTAACCGGTTCCAGTTCCATGTATAAAGCTTTAACCAGTTCCATGCATAAGCTTTAACCGGTTCCAGTTCCATGCATAAGCTTCATGGGATAAATAATACGTAACGGTTCTGAATCGTTACCAATGATATAAACAAAATTTAAAGAAAGGACATGCTAAATAGATGCAGGTTTTTGACCATGCATCAAACGAATACAGGCTTGTATTCTCTTTTAGCAAAATCGTAATTATGGCAAAACAGAAAAATGATAACCCCGGATTTGACCTGACCGTATCCATCGAACTGGATGACGGATCTACTATGGAATGTGCTGTGCTGCGTATTTATCCGGCCAGCAACAAAAAACAGTACATTGCTGTACAGCCGATGGAAGATTTAGAAGATCCCGAAGGACGAGTATTTGTTTACGGATACAACGTAGATAAAGACGGCGTACCGGAACTGATCAATATCGAAGATGATGATGAATTTGATATTGCGATCGACGCACTGGAAGAACTGCTGGATGAGATGGATTTCTTTGACACCGTTCCCGCTGATGCAGATCTGGAATCTTAATCCATTTCCCTACCATACCGTCCGTTTTGCTGTTCCTTTAAAATACAGCAATGGAATGCAACTTTACCTATAAGAAAAACAGTTTCTCTGTGAGCAAATCTGCTTACAAAGAAACTGTTTTTTATTATTTTTATAATGTTTTTACAGTGTTTTTGTATTATTTTTATGTTTTCTTTCGGTCTTTTTTCGATTCCCGATAAATTCCTGTATAAATCTGGACGGTTTCTGCGCTTTATGATATTTTTCCTTCGTGCAGCAGATCAAAAGGTCATTCTTCGCTCGTGTCATCGCCACATAAAATAAACGCCGTTCTTCTTCCAAATCTTCTTCCATAACCGCTTTTTCATGCGGAGTAATCCCTTCATTTGCATCCAGAATAAAAACCGTGTCATATTCCAGCCCTTTGGACGCATGCATGGTCGATAAGACCACACCTTCTCGGCGCTGATTTCGTTCTGCTGCCTGTTCTTTCAGTTCCTTTTGATACGTTTCAATATGTAACAGCCAATCTTCATAGGTTTCAAAGCCCTTGGCTGCATCCTGCAATTCATCCAATACATCAATCAGCTCATTGCCCTTCATCCGTCGAAATGCCGCATATTCCTGCAAATATTCTTCATAACCGATCGCATTGCGAATATACGTGATCGCCGCATGCGGTGTCATCTTTGAAAGCATTTGAATCTGCACTTCCAACTTATAAATGCGATCTGCCATCCAATCCTTCCCTTGAAATTTTGCTGCCAACGCGTCAAACGAAATCTGAGGCGTATCCAAAAGTGCTCGACTGATATAGCGGTTCGGACGGTTGATAATTTCCAAAAAATCGCCGCGATCCCTGCTTCCCATCGCGATTCGGATATAAGCTAAAATATTTTTACTAACAAAATGACTGTATAAATCCGGCACCACATCTTTCATTTGAAATGGAATATTGAAATCCATTAATTTCTGCACCAAACCGCTGGCACATCGCGTTGTCCGAAATAATACCGCAATTTCTTCCAAAGGAGTCCCCGCTTCAGCCCGTTTCTGAATTTCCTGGATCAGATGCAGATACTGCTTTTCACTATCATCAAATTTCCGCACAAATACCGCATGAGCAGAGGGGCGATTGGCTTTGATCGCCTTTGCAAAACGTGTCTTATTACAGCGAATCACCCGTCCCGCAGCGGATACGATGTTGCGGTCACAACGAAAATTAACATCCAGCAGAACCTTTTTGCAATCCGGGTAATCTTTTTCAAATCCCAGCATAATTTCCGGTTTCGCTCCTCGAAAACGATAGATTGACTGATCGTCATCTCCTACAATAAACAAATGATTCTGCGGAGCAGCCAGCATCCGCACCAATTCATACTGAATCCGGCAGATATCCTGAAATTCATCCACTAAAATATACTGATATTTTCGCTGCCATGCCGCCAGAATATCCGGTCTGCCTTGAAATAATTCGTAACAGATCACCTGCATATCATCAAAATCGATCAAACGATTCTGATCCATAAAATTCTGATATTCTCGGAAAATCTGCCGAAAAACCTCTGACGGACAGGAAGTCGAGTAATAATGTTCCAGATTCATCATTTCGCCTTTTACCACACTGATTTCTGCAAGAATTCCATTAATAAATTCCTTTTCATCTTCAATCGTGGTCTGCTGATTTCGAACAATTTCCCGCAGTACTGCATATTTTTGTTCTTCACGAATGATCTGATTCCCCTGATATTGATAGGCATAGCGAATAATCTTAAAAAACACGGAATGAAACGTTCCAAACGTAACCGCGGTATTTTCCTGTCCAGACATTTTCAAAAAGCGTTCCTTCATCTGATCTGCAGCCGCCCGTGTAAACGTAACCACTAAAATATTTCCCGGATTCACATGACTTTCTTCAATCAGTTCCTGAACCCGACAGGTTAATACAAAGGTTTTGCCGGAACCGGGTCCAGCTAGAACCAGCATCGGCCCCTCTTTATGTGTAACTGCCTCATACTGTGGCTTTGTCATCTTCTCCGCCAGTTCCTGCTTCATAATCTCCCCCTTCTTCTCATCCTTTGTCTTTTTGGTACGAAGCATTTTCTTTTCTTCCAAAACTTTTGTCTAAAGTGCATTCGTTTTCTAAAACTTTTGTCTAAAGCGCATTTTTTTCTGAAACTTTTTTGTCTAAAGCGTATCTATTTTCTGAGATTTTTATCTAAAGCGTATTTTTCTTCTAAA
>CAZTHP010000045.1:11572-21588 GCA_964613155.1 uncultured Lachnospiraceae bacterium
TCTAAAGCGTATCTATTTTCTGAGATTTTTATCTAAAGCGTATTTTTCTTCTAAAACGTATTTCCTGCTTACCAGCTTTCTGAATCGATTCTGCTTTCTTAATCTGCGCTCGTATTATCTCCCTCTAACGGCTCCACCGTATGCGGGATTCGTACTCGAAAGAAACGGCGAAAGATTTCTTTTCGGTTAAACGGAATCAAAGGATACAGATAATTTTTCCCTGCAATCGTTCGATTCCCCAAAACAGCTGCAAATACAAGCACTGTCCCTGCTAAAAATCCCCAAATTCCGAAAAGCTGTGTGAACACCAGTAAAATCAGCCGCATAAATTTCAGCGCATAGCTCAGCTCCATACTCGTCTGCGTATAATTTGCCAAAACCACAAATGCCATATACAGCATACATTCTGGATTAAACCAACCAGAACTTGCCGCAAAATCCCCAATAATCAAACCGGCAATCACGGAAAGCGGTGTAGTCAGCATATTGGGCGTATTAACAGCAGCCAGCTTCAGCCCATCGACTGCAAATTCCAGAATCAAAAATTGCCAGAGAAACGGCACATTTGCAGCATCTCGCGGCAAAATAAACTGCATCGAATCCGGGACAAATTCCGGATGATTGACCAGCAGCAAAAAGAATGGTGTTAAAAAAATCGCCAGCAAAAAGGTCAGCATTCGGCTGAAACGCAGATACGTTCCTGTGATCGGCGGAAAATAGTAGTCATTTGCTTCTTCTATAATATCGAAAATGCTCGACGGTAAAATCATCGCAGCTGGTGAATTATCCACTAAGATCACGATACTGCCCTCTAAGATACAGGCCGCTGCTGTATCCGGACGCTCAGAATACTTAAATTTCGGAAACGGATTGTACCATTTATGCGGAAAAAGACACTCTGCCAGACTTTCCTGGTTCATCGTCAGCGCATCGACTTTCAAACTTTTCAATCGCTTCTTAATCCGCTCCAAAAGCTCCTGATCCACCCGATCCTGCATATAACAAATCGCGATATCCGTTGACGAACTGCTTCCCACCTGCATAATTTCATGAATCAGTTGCGAATCCCGGATTCTGCGTCGTATCAATGCTGTATTATACACCAATGTTTCCACAAATCCATCCCGCGATCCCCGCAAAACCCGATCTTTATCCGGTTCTTCCACACTTCGAATTGGATAGGTTCTGCAATCGATCGTAATTGCCTGATTGTATCCATCCACCAGTAAGATCGTCACACCCATCAAAAGCTGCTTCATCGCAGCATCGCAATTTTTTGCCAACCCGATTTCTCCATAAGAAATCAGCTGTTTCGAAAAGGCATGCGCGGTTTGCGGCATCTGCTCCTTCGAACCGGACATCATGGTCTGCAGCAATTTCTGAATCACTTCATCCTTCGTAAATCCGTCCACCATATACAAACAAGCTTTATGCCCACAAATTTCCAGCACACGATAAATAATATCAAAATTTCGATCCACTGCCAATTTCTTATGAAAATATTGAATATTTTTTTCAATATCTTTGCTGATTGCCTGTTCCATACCAACCTCCAATACGATAATTCGCTTGTTCGTAGTATGGCTTTTTTTGCAAAGTCTATGCGGCAATTGTAAGCCAGAATCCCAAAGTAAATTTCCAAAGTAAATTTCCAAAGTAAATTTCCAAACCAAAATTCCAATCCACTTTTGACCTACTGTAAGGACTCTCAATGCTTCCCAGGCCTACTGTAAGAACTCCTGAATGTCTCTCAAGTCTACTTTAAAGACTCCCGAAATGCTTCCAATACCTACTGTAAGAATTCCTGAACCTCTCTCTGGTCTATCGTAAAGACTCCCGAAAACTCCCAAACTCACTTTAATAACTTCAAAACACCTCTCTGGTTACTGTAAGGACTTCCGAAATGTCTCCCAGGCATCCTCATGTTCTACAAAATATAAAGGACATGCTTTTCCCGTTACATCATAGTGCCGAATGACATCCTCTGCTTCCAAAGCATAACGCTCCATCAGCCACTTGCAAAGTTTGATCAGCGACTGATACGTTTCCTCTGTAAATTTGCCATCTGCTTCTGGATGACAGCATTCGATGGAAATTGTATCCACATTCCGGCTATTGCTGCAATACGTCAGTTCCGTTAACGGAACACATTGAATAATCGTTCCATCCAGCCCGATCACAAAATGTGCACCTGCCTTTGTTTCATGACTCTCTGCTAACCCTTCAAAATAATGCCGGTTATCCCAGCCTGTGCTGCCTGGATTGGCTACATAATGCACTACGATTCCGTTAATTTCTTCTAAGGCAATTCCAGGGCGTGAATATTCATTCACCGGAAGAAAATCCTGCGTGATCCACTCCGGCACATCCGTTTCCTGAAATTTCGCCGGATCAACTCCGCCTAAATTTTCCCGACTATCCGCATCACTGGAAAAAACAGAGGAAATCAGCCAGGAACAGCAGCAAAGTACCAAGAGGCAGATCAGCAGCTTCCCGATCATGCTTTGATTTCTTTTTTTCTCTTTATATCGTTTGTTCATTTAAATACCTTATCTTTCTGTTTTTATGCCCATTCAAAAGAAATAAAATTTTTCCACCTAAAAGCTTAAAAAAGGAGATAACACTGTGATTATCTCCTTTCGCAATGGGTATGTCTGGATTATTAGACAATATTATTCGTGAAAACGAATGACAGCTTTGTGTCTGCACATTCTTATTTCTTAATGTTCAATACTATAATTCGGTGCTTCCTTTGTGATGTGAATATCATGAGGATGACTTTCTTTTAAGGATGCAGCAGAAATCTTTACAAACTTGCCAGTTTCCTTTAAGGTTTCGATATCCGGTGCTCCGCAATAACCCATACCAGAACGCAGACCGCCGATCAGCTGGAATACAGTATCTTCAATAGAGCCTTTATATGCTACACGGCCTTCTACACCTTCCGGAACCAGTTTCTTTGCATCTTCCTGGAAATAACGATCCTTAGAACCATTCTCCATTGCAGAAATGGAACCCATACCACGATATACTTTATACTTTCTGCCCTGGAATAATTCAAAATCACCAGGTGCTTCATCACAGCCAGCAAACATAGAGCCCATCATGCAGACATTTGCACCTGCTGCGATTGCTTTAGTTACATCACCTGAATACTTGATACCGCCATCTGCAATGATCGGAATACCCGATTCTTTTGCAGCTTCATAACAATCCATGATTGCTGTAATCTGCGGAACACCAATACCTGCTACTACACGAGTTGTACAAATAGAACCCGGTCCGATACCAACTTTAACAGCATCTACTCCTGCTTCGATCAGTGCTTTGGTAGCAGCACCTGTTGCTACGTTGCCTGCGATTACCTGCAGATCAGGATATGCTTGTTTGATTCCCCGAACCGCTTCAATAATATTTTTGGAATGACCATGAGCAGAATCTACTACGATCACATCTACCTTTGCTTTTACCAAAGCTTCTACACGTGCAAGTACATTCGCTGTAATACCAACAGCAGCACCGCACAGCAGACGTCCCTGTTCATCCTTTGCGGATAACGGATACTTGATCTGTTTTTCGATATCTTTGATCGTGATCAGACCTTTTAAATTAAACTGATCATCTACAATCGGAAGTTTTTCCTTTCTTGCTCTGCCTAAGATCTGCTTTGCTTCTTCTAAGGTGATGCCTTCGCGAGCTGTTACCAGCCCTTCGGATGTCATACAATCCTTAATCTTCTTGGTGTAATCGGTTTCGAATTTCAGATCACGGTTGGTAATGATTCCTACCAGCTTACTTCCTTCTGTGATCGGTACACCAGAAATGCGATACTGTCCCATCAATGCGTTCGCATCTGCTAATGTATGCTCCGGAGAAAGATAAAACGGATCGGTAATGACACCATTCTCAGAACGCTTTACCTTGTCCACTTCCGCAGCCTGTGCTTCGATCGACATATTCTTATGAATAATACCAATACCTCCCTGACGTGCCATCGCAATTGCCATCCGATGCTCCGTAACCGTATCCATACCAGCACTCATCATCGGAATATTTAAACGAATCTTCTTTGTAAGCTGTGTTTCCAGCGATACCTGATTTGGAATCACTTCTGAATAAGAAGGGACCAACAACACATCATCAAACGTAATACCCTCACCGATTATAGTTCCCACAGTAGTAACCTCACTTTCACAAACGTATAAAATGGAACAGTTCGGACTCGCCAAACTGTCTTACAATAAAGGAAAAAAAATTCCAAATTTCATGTATATTTAAAGTTGAATAACAGTCTATCAGAAAATATATACCTTGTCAAGTAAATTACCCTACAGCAAAATAGCGGAAATTACAGGATTTTACCTCGTAATCTACTGCTTCGATTTGTAATCTACAGCTTCGATTTGTAATTTACGACTTCGCTTTGCAATTTACTATTCCACTTCGTAATCTACTATTTCACTCTGCAATCTACCGTTTTACTTTTGACGGAGACTTTCGCCACATCATCTCCACCATTTCCGGTGCTGCATCAAAAAAAATCAGCATTTCATTTCCCTGTCTTTGCACTGCTAATGCGTAAACCTTCTCATCTGCCTTATCCGCACCACTTGTAAAATACACCTGTTTTGCTCCATACTGGCGATAGCCTTCTAATTCCGGTGCGTCAGCTGGACAGATCTGCTTAATATCTTCCCATGTTACTTTTTCTTTGCATTTTCGTTTCGATTTGCAGTAAACGACATCAAAGGAAATATCCCCATCAATATACACATATTCATATTCTTTTCCAGTTTCCCGACTGCTGATCCAGAAAAATGCAGCCATTAAAACACAGCCTGCAATACCTGGAACCAAGGAAAAAGGAATGATAAACAGCAAGGATATCAAAAATGCTACAATACTGCAGACTTTTACAGCCTGCATCACGATCGGTGCCTTACATTTGACCAGATGTTCATAATATTGACTTTCCATACATTTCCTCCATTTTTCTCTGTATATGTTTATCGTTTCTTACAAATCGCCGTTTCAAAAAACGTGATTTGTATACAGCGCAAGCAAATCATTTTTTAAAAAAAGCGTGCAAGCCGTAATTTGCAGCTCACACGCCCTATTTCTTTTTCAGCGAATAAAATCGATCTCAGCTGATCTTACATCATGCCGCCGCCCATGCCGCCTGCAGGCATTGCAGGTTCGGGTTCTTTAATTGCAGCAACAATTGATTCTGTTGTTAATAATGTAGATGCTACGGAAGTTGCATTCTGCAGAGCGCTTCTTGTAACTTTTGCAGGATCTACGATACCAGCATCGATCATGTTTACATATTCTTCATGCAGTGCATCAAAACCGCATCCGATTTCGCTTTCGCGTACTTTATTGATGATAACAGCACCTTCCAGGCCTGCATTTGCAGAGATGTGGAACAGAGGAGCTTCCAGTGCTTTTAATACGATTTCAGCACCAGTCTTTTCATCACCAGATAATTCTTTTGTCATTTCAGCAACTTTCTTAGAAGCGTGGATATATGCAGAACCACCGCCGCAGATAATACCTTCTTCTACTGCTGCTTTTGTAGCTGCCAGAGCATCTTCCATACGCAGTTTTGCTTCTTTCATTTCAGGTTCTGTAGCAGCACCAACACGGATTACTGCAACACCGCCAGCTAATTTTGCCATTCTTTCCTGCAGTTTATCTCTGTCAAAGCTGGAAGAAGTGGTTTCATACTGTGCTTTGATCTGAGCCAGACGTTCTTTGATTGCTTCAGGATTACCAGCGCCATCTACGATAATTGTGCTTTCTTTCATAACCTTAACAGATTTGCAGCGTCCCAGATGCTGAATCGTTGCATCTTTCAGTTCCAGACCAACTTCTTCGCTGATCAGCTGACCGCCTGTCAGAACTGCGATATCTTTTAACATTTCTTTTCTTCTGTCGCCGTAACCAGGAGCTTTTACACAAACAACGGTGAAAGTACCACGCAGTTTGTTCATAACCAGAGTGGTTAATGCTTCGCCTTCTACGTCTTCTGCGATGATCAGCAGTTTTCTGCCGCTCTGTACCAGCTGTTCCAGTAAGGGCAGGATTTCCTGAATATTAGAAATCTTCTTGTCAGTGATCAGAACGAAAGGATCGTCCAGTTCTGCCTGCATTTTTTCCATATTTGTGCACATGTAAGCGGAGATATAACCTCTGTCAAACTGCATACCTTCTACGATTTCCAGTTCTGTCTGCATGGATTTGGATTCTTCGATTGTGATAACACCATCGTTTGTTGCTTTTTCCATTGCATCTGCTACCATTGCACCAACTTCATCATCACCAGCGGAAATTGCTGCAACTCTTGCCATCTGTACCTTGTTGCTGACAGGAGTAGCCATCTCTTTGATTGCTTCTACTGCACATTCAGTTGCTTTCTTCATACCTTTTCTTAAGATGATCGGATTTGCACCTGCTGCCAGGTTCTTCATACCAGCGTTGATCATTGCCTGAGCCAGAACAGTTGCTGTTGTGGTACCATCACCTGCAACATCATTAGTTTTAGTTGCTACTTCTTTTACTAGTTGTTCACCCATGATTTCAAATGAATCGGGCAGTTCTAATTCTTTTGCAATGGTCACACCATCGTTTGTGATCAGAGGAGTTCCGTAAGTTTTATCCAGAACAACGTTTCTTCCTTTCGGTCCTAATGTTACTCTTACTGTATTTGCCAGCTGATTCACGCCTGCTTCCAGTGCTGCTCTTGCTTCAGCGCCATATTTAATTTCCTTTGCCATGATATTGTCCTCCATTTCAATTCTGTTGTCTTACAGATGTTTTACAGAATTTATTTGATTATTCTTCTACAATTGCTACGATATCGTTCTGTCTTACTACGATATATTCTTCTTCCCCTAATTTTACTTCGGTTCCTGCATATTTGGAATAAATAACGACATCGCCAGGTTTTACCATCATTGTTACTTCATTGGTTCCAGGTCCTACAGCGATAACTTCTGCTTCCTGGGGTTTTTCCTTTGCAGCACTGCCTGCCAGGATAATACCAGATTTTGTGGTAACTTCTGCTTCTTTCTGTTTTAAAACAACCTTATCAGCTAAAGGTACTAACTTCATTTCTATGTCCTCCTTATTTGTGGGGTTTCAAAAGCCTGAACTCTCTTTTGATCTTTGTTCTTAGCTTTGTTAGCACTCTTTCGATTCGAGTGCTAATCAACTGTGTATATCTTATTAAATCCCCTGCCAATTTGCAACGGGCTGTTTTACTCTAATTTAATATGTTTTTGCGTTTTTTTAAACTTTTTCTCATTTTTTTAGCCATTCTCTTGTTTTTGTATTTTTTTATCATTTCAGCTTCAATTTAATACTTTTTTTGTCACATTGTTACGCATTTCGTTTTTTGTTCCCAATTTAGGAATGAAATCGTTTTTTTCAAGAAATTTCAAGGGGGCTGCAAGTGAATTGCCAATAAATTACTAATAGATCGCCAATGGTTGCAAATGAATTACTAATGGATCGCCAATGGTTACTAATGGATCGCCAATGGTTACTAATGGATTTTTAAAATCAGTAGATGATTTTTCTCAAAAATGATATACTAAAACATATCTGAAAAAAAGGAAATTGTTATCCTATTTTCAAAACTCATGAGAAGACAAGGAAAGGATTTTTATGGACTACTATCAGGAATACCATCAGAAACTGTGCACTCCCGATGAGGCGGTACGTGTTGTAAAAAGCGGGGACTGGGTCGATTACACCACGGCTACCGCTAAACCAGTACTCCTTGATCAGGCTCTGGCACGCAGAAAAGACGAATTAACAGATGTGAAAATCCGCGGTAATATGATCAATGGACCGATCGAAGTCGTAGAATGTGATCCCTACCAAGAACATTTTACGTATAATACCTGGCATTGTTCGCCTTATGAACGCAAACTTTGTGACAAAGGACTTTGCTACTTTATCCCGATGGTCTTTCACAATCTAACTGCATATTATCATTTTTTTATTGACGTTGACGTTGCAATGATCTCAGTTCCGCCAATGGATCGCCATGGTTATTTTAATTTTTCGCTAAATATTGGGACTTCTGCGGAGATTCTGCGCAAAGCGCGTATTGTTATCGTAGAAGTGAATGAACAGTTGCCAAAAATCCGGGGCGGATATGATGATTGTATCCACATTTCCGAAGTCGATTATGTCGTAGAAGGACCGCATGAGCCGTTTTCAGAGATTCCTCCACATGTTTTGACCGAGGAGGAACTTCGGATCGCCGAACACATTCTTCCTTTTATTAAGGATGGTTCAACGCTCCAGATCGGCATCGGCGGGATGCCAAACGCCGTCGGCAGTCTTTTGGCAAATTCCGATTTGAAAGATTTGGGCATGCATACGGAATTGTGTTCGGATGCGTACCTGGAACTTTTTCAGCAGGGGAAGCTGACAAACCGCATGAAAAAAATTGATCCCGGCAAAAGTGTCATGGGATTTGCGATCGGCTCTCCACGACTGTATGATTGGCTGGATGATAACCCTTCTATCCTAGCTTATCCGCTGGAATATGTAAATCAGCCGGACGTTATCGGCAGGATCGATAATATGATCTCGATCAACAGCTGTATCAGCGTCGATCTGTACGGACAAGTCAGCGCAGAAAGCGTTGGAACGCGCCAGATCAGCGGAACAGGCGGACAGCTGGACTTTTTGGAAGGCGCTTCCATTTCCCGCGGCGGCAAGTCTTTTATCTGCGTAAATTCTACCTTCCGGGATAAAAACGGAACACTGCAATCCTGTATTCTGCCGCATTTTCAAGGGGAAATCATCACCTCTCCCCGAAGTCAAGTCTATTACATCGTAACGGAATACGGCGCAGTCAATCTGGAAGGGGCAACCTCCTGGGAACGAGCAGAAAAATTGATTTCAATCGCTCATCCAGATTTTCGAGATCAATTAATTAAAGAAGCGGAAAAACAACGAATTTGGCGCGCTTCTAATAAACGCTAAAATCATTCCGAACAAGAAACCACTGCTCAAAACGCTGAACCGTTTCTAAGAAACACAAGACCAACCTTAAGAAACACAAGACTCGCATGAGGTTAGCTTTAAAAAATATAAGATCTGCACTAAGAAATACAAAATCTGCACTAAGATCACTTCTAGCAAATGCAAGCAGTCTCCTGAAAACAGAAGACTGCTTGCTAAAAAGGTAATTCGACTTTAAAAACGCGAAACAAAAACTGCTAAAAAGCAACTCTGCTTTTTGGCAATCTGAAATACAAACAGCCGGAAAAGCAGTTCTGTCTTTCGAAAGCACAAAGCTAACTCCGTGCCAAAAAGAGGCTGCTTCTGCCACGACTACCAACTAGCGGAGCACGGGCATAAAATCTTCGGTATCACCGCAAAAGAAACCGCCATTTTTTGCAAGGATCGTCTGCATCGCCTGCTGTGCCGCTTCATATTCCTGCGGTGGAATGGTAACGGCAAATACTGTCTTAACCTGATGTTCCTGTAAAAACTGATTGCCAGCCTCGTCTCCCAGATCTGTTTCAATCCACTCCAGATCCATGGAAGCTTTCTCGCCTAAAATCACTTCTACGACACCAGCTGCTTCCCACAGCTCCACATTTTCTGAATTCTCAAAAGAAGCTGCAATTTCAGCTGCTGTAACGGTATGTTCCGATAGATACAGCCATTCGGTCAAAACAGCAGGCTTTGCATTCTTCTTCGCTTTTATTTTCTTTAACTTTGATTGATTTTTCATGAAACAAATCCTTTCTTTTAAGCTTTTTCATCCGTTTTTCTCCATTGTACTACAAGTTTCCCGATTTGTGAACTCCACACAAAAGGAAAGATTCGTTGAGCAATTTTACACAAATGGAACGAATACGAAATTTTCCTTACAAGAATAGAGATATAGATTTGTCCCCACATAAAGAGAAAGGCAGATTCCTTTTCTCTGCATGAAATGAAACGTATATTTGCATCTTACCAGGGAATCTGCTATACTGATTACAATC
>CAZTHP010000046.1:0-12336 GCA_964613155.1 uncultured Lachnospiraceae bacterium
GAACAATTCTTTATGAAGCCTTGCAAACTGTTCATCTAATTCTTTATCATCCGCATTACATTTTAAAAATGTACGAAATTCCAGATTTTCTCTTTCCCTTTTCTGTGCCTCAAATTTTACTTTTCTCGGTGCTAACACAATATTCCTGTCCCTTCTTCCGCTCATGCATAACATGGTATATCACATGTAAATATTCTATCACATTTCTCTTTCCGAATAAACAAAAAACTCCCCAGAACCGAAGTTCTGAGGAGTCTGAAATCCATATTGAATTTTGTTCGTAACGAATGATTAACGTTTTGAGAACTGCAATTATCGTTTTGAGAACTGAGGAGCACGTCTTGCTGCTTTGAGACCGTATTTCTTTCTTTCTTTCATACGAGGATCTCTTGTCAGGAAACCTGCTTTTTTCAGTACGGGACGGTATTCAGCATCTGCTTTTAACAGTGCTCTGGAGATACCATGTCTGATAGCACCAGCCTGGCCAGTAAAGCCACCGCCATATACGTTAACCATAACGTCAAATTTATCTGCTGTTTCGGTTGCAACCAGAGGCTGACGAACGATAACCTTTAAGGTTTCAAGACCGAAATATTCATCCAGATTTCTTTTATTGATTACAATGTTGCCTGTACCGGGTGTTAAGTAAACTCTGGCAACGCTTGTTTTTCTTCTACCTGTTCCATAGTAAGATACTTTAGCCATTGTTATATTCTCCTTTCAGACCTCTTAAAAAGTGATTACTTCAGGCTTCTGAGCAGCATGTTTGTGTTCAGATCCAGCGTAAACAAACAGTTTTTTGTACATCTGTCTTCCTAAAGGTCCTTTGGGAAGCATGCCTTTAACAGCCAGTTCAACAACTCTTTCGGGTTTCTTAGCAAGCATTTCTTTTAAAGTAGTAGTCTTCATACCACCAACATAAGCAGAGTGGCTGTAGTAGATCTTCTGATCCAGCTTCTTACCAGTTACTTTAATCTTATCTGCATTCACAACGATAACATAATCACCTGTATCAAGATGAGGTGTGAAGATTGCTTTGTTCTTACCTCTTAAAATCTTTGCAACTTCTGATGCCAGACGACCCAGTGTCATACCTTCGGCATCAACTACATACCATTTTCTTTCAATTGAAGCTGCGCTAGGCACGTATGTCTTCATGAAAAATTCCTCCTGATTTAAAATATCTATAAATCGAACACGAATAGATACAGAGCTGGAGAATCTCCTCACTATCCACTTCTCGACATGAATAAGTTACCGATATGCAGCTATACCGGGATGTCCGGGCCCGCCATGCGCAAACCAGCTTTTTTATTGTAATATAAATTATTCATTCTGTCAATTAGTTTTTTCTTTTTTCATCTAAAAATTATGTCAAAAATTATGTCACTTTTTTCTGAGCTCAAAAATAAAATTCACCGAAAGGAATCACTTTTAATCGCGATAACACCTTCGGTGAAATTTTATCCTATTTTTCAGCTGCATTTACTGATGCATTATGCTTTTTCCCGATTAAATACCCATTTCAAAAGCACAGGTGTTACAATTGTTGTAATAATTACGACAATAACAACAGGTCCCATGAACTGCGTACCCATTAAACCAAGAGCTTCCCCTTTGCTGGCTACGATCAAAGCAACTTCGCCACGGGAGATCATGCCCACACCAATTTGAAGAGATTCGTGATTACTGTAACGGAATAATTTTGCACCCAGACCGCAGCCAACAACTTTCGTTAAAATCGCAATTAATGTTAAAATGACTGCAAATGCCACAATCTTTACATTCATATCCGGGAGAACGACTTTTAAACCAATACTTGCAAAGAAGATCGGTGAAAGATATAAATAAGAAAGAATGCTGAAGCGGGAGGCCAGATGTTCTTCTTCTTCCTTTTGGATCATGGAAATGATGATACCGGCGATATAGGCACCTGTAATATCGGCAACACCAAAGAAGCTTTCTGCACAATACGACATCAACAAACAGAACACAAATACCGCGATGGTATGACGCTGCAGAACACGGTCGGACCGAGAACTCCAATTCGTATAGAATTTAAAGAAGCCATATCCTGCGATTCCCGCAAACAGGAAAAATCCAACGATCTTTAACAGTACAATTCCAATGTTGATCGATGTATCAGCCATACTGCTAATGATCGTCAACGCAATAATACCCAAAACATCATCAATAACAGCAGCTCCCAGGATTGCATTTCCTGCTTTCGTTTTCAGTTTCCCTAATTCTTTCAGCGTTTCCACTGTAATACTTACGGAAGTAGCCGTCAGTACTACGCCGATAAATAAATTTTGAAGCATCGTCGTTGCACTAGCATCGGATACGATCATGCCTGGACGGTTAAATGCCCATGCAACTGCAAAACCACCTGCCAACGGAACCAATACACCGATGATCGCGATGACCAGAGACGCTTTTCCTGCTTGTTTTAACTCCTGTACATCCGTTTCCATACCAGCGCAGAACATCAGCATTACAACACCAACTTCTGCACTATGCATAATATAATCAGTTTGGGAAATAATATTTAATAAACCAGGTCCCAGAATTAAACCCGCAAGTAAAGCTCCAACTACCTGCGGCATATTAAATCTACGCGTAAGCAGACCCAGCAATTTGGTACTTAGTAAGATTAATGCCAAATCCAATAAAAATTTATAAGTCTCCATAACGTTCTCCTCTCTCTAAATGAAATTCTGCTCTTTTTTTAGAATAGACCGCAGCGCAGACCTTCTTCCCCTGTTTTGAAAGAAGCACCCGGCGGATCCACCACGCAAAGACTCCCCCAAATACTAAGGTAATACCAAGCAAAATCACACATATATTGACTAATATAGACATAAAACAGCCTCCGATCATTATTCTCAGCAGGCATTCAAATCATTGCAAGTATCTAACGGCATTCGATTCAAGTGCATGTATTACTACATCTTAAGTGCATATATTTACTACACCTCAAATGCATAATTTACTACACCTTAAATGCATGTATTTACTACATTTGTTAAACTGCATCCATTTTACTGCATTTTTTCACTGCATTCATCGGAACACTTTTGCACTTTTGCAATTTTGAATACCTGCCAAATCATTTTCCAGTTATCATTTCTAATACTAAAATGATGTTGGTTAAAAACCACCAATTATGATACCCAAAAGATCGTTACGTACGTGCTGCACATATACGTAACGCTACCGCAATCTGCATATTACAAGATATACGCAATCCTACCGCATATCTGCATATCACGAGATATACGCAATCCTACCGCAATCTGCATATCACGAGATATACGAATCCTACCGCATATCTGCACATCGCAAGTTATACGAATCCTACCGCATATCTGCATATTACAAGATATACGCAATCCTACCGCATATCTGCATATCGCAAATCATCCATCTTTTACTTGTGTGCTTATACTGGGCGAACTTCAAAATCTTTCTGCCACCTATAAGCAAAGTCATACGGCTTAGATTTTCTAATTTTGGCATCACAAAATGGCCCTGTTACAAAGATTCAAAATTACAGAGCAAGGATGTTACTATATTTTCCCGTCAATATCATGAATATAGAGAATCATCACTATATTACAAGGACAGTTATGTGTTTCGTTACTTAAAAAACTCCTGATTAAAGGATTTGAAAAATGATAGCATACCAGATTTGAAAAAATAGATCTGGATACTCTTAACGAGCGTGTAAAAACAGTTGTGAAGACATTCTGATATTGAACAATTTCTTCTACATTAAAATTGTCCAGGTCTTTCACGGTTTCTGTTTTTGCAATAAATTGACGCTGCATGGAATCAGATTGAAAAACAGTATCCCAAGCAGCATTTGGAGATGTAAATTTCATGTCTACAGACAAGAAATCTGTAGACAGTAAAATAAACGATAAGGCGAGCGACAGTATGATCGTAATCAATTCTGTTAAAGTATTCGATTTTCTACTTCTCATCCATCGATCGCCTCTTTTCTGCATGATTTTAACAGCAGTCCTATTATACCACTGTACAATAATCTAAGCAATAATTAGTTTCCAAAACCAACTTTTAATTTTTCAAATGGTTCTATTGCACAATTTTACTAGTTATTATTCTTTATTTTTTATATATTTTATCTTGCAGGATATTTCATTTACTAGCAGCGTGTCCTAGAACATTTTATCTTATCTTATGTATTTTACAGTATTTTATAATATCTTATGTTTTTTATACGAATGTGTTTCTATAGCACGTTTTTTGGTTCTGCCTTTCCCTTTTTCTGGTAATGAATAACACTACATTGGCAGTATACGAATTCCATCCTAGTTTCGTTTTACGCACATCCGATTTTCTTACTGATTCTTTCGCATTGCATCAGATTGCCAATTCTTTCGCATTGCATCAGATTGCTGATTCTTCCACATCGCATCAGATTGCCAATTCTTTCGCATCATATTGGATTTCTACAAGACGAAGTCCTCTTGCTGGTGCGGTCTGAGAAGCGGCCTGACGATCCAGTGCTTCCAGCATTTCTTTTACGTGTTCCGGGGGAAATGCGCCGATTCCGGCTTGAATTAACGTTCCTGCGATAATTCGAACCATATTATATAAAAATCCGCTGCCTTTTACACAAATTGTGACAAAATCACCTGTTTTATCCACATCAATACTGTAAATTGTCCGCACAGTTGTTAATGCCTGTGTATGAATGGAACAAAAACTTTTAAAATCGTGTTCACCGACCAGATAAGAAGCGGCCTGCTGCATGGCAGCAAGGTCTAATGGCCGATGATAAAAGTACGAAGTATACCGCTCACAGGGCAGTTCGAATTTGCGATTCAAGATCCGATATTCATAAACTTTTGTGCTGACACATTTTCTAGGATGAAACTCTAACGGAACTTCACAAGAATCCTGAATCCGAATATCCTCCGGTAAACGCACATTTAACGCAAAGACAAATTTCTCACCAGGGATTCGGCTTTCGGTGTCAAATACGGCTACATTGCCTAACGCATGAACCCCCGCATCGGTACGGCTTGCTCCGATAACGGTAATGGTTTCACCCGTCAGTTCGGAAATCGTCCGGTTCAATACCCCTTCGATCGTCTCGCCGTTGTTTTGCACCTGCCATCCAGAGTAGCGGGTTCCATCATATGCTACAATTAACTTAATTCGCTTCATGAACAAAATCCTTATAAGGGCAGGAAACGAGTTCCCAACATAGAGGCAAAATAAACGGCAAATGCAGCATACATTACATGGTCACAATGCGCATATTTCAACGGTTTCATCTTGGTACGCCCTTCACCGCCGTGATAACAGCGGGCTTCCATCGCCAATGCCAGATCCGTTGCACGGCGAAATGCGGAAATAAACAATGGCACAAGAATCGGCACCATTGCTTTTGCTTTCTGAATCAAGCCGCCTTCTTCAAAATTCGCACCACGCGCCATCTGCGCTTTCATAATCTTATCTGTTTCTTCCACTAAAATAGGAATAAAACGCAATGCGATCGACATCATCATTGCCAACTCATGTACGGGAATCCGAATTTTATTTAAAAATCCTAAGCTTTTTTCCATCGCATCGGTCAGCTGATTCGGTGTCGTTGTATAAGTCATGATACTGGAACCAATGATCAGCAAGATCAGGCGAATCGCCATAAATACGGATAATTTTACCCCTTCTGTTGTAATCTGAATAATCCAGAATTTCACCAACACTTCTCCGCCGCTGGTTAAGAATAAATTAAACAGCACACTAAAACACAAAAGAAAAATAATCGGCTTTAATCCTCGGATAATAAAAGAAAATGGAACTTTTGAAGCACGGATGTAGACTGCTAAAGCCACTGCTCCGATCAAATATCCAATCCAATTATTGACAACAAATAAAGACACCACATACATTAATGTAGCAAATAATTTCACTCTGGGATCAAGTCGGTGAATAAACGACTCCACAGAATAATACTGACCCAGTGTAATTTTTCTTATCATAACGGCATCCTCCTATATCACCGTGCTTCCGTTGCCCTGAGAAGCAGACGTAGACGGCGCAGAAAGTGCTTCCTGGCAATTTTTGCCAAAAACACGCAGCAATTCTTTTCGAGCTTCTTCAATCGTAATCACATCAGTATTTACGTCAAATCCCCGCTCTTTCAGCTTGTGCATCAAATAGGTTACCTGAGGAGCTGCCAAACCAATTTCTTCGAGTTCTTTATAATGACGGAAAACCTCTCTAGGTGTACCATCATATACAACTTCCCCTTTATTCATCACGATCAACCGATCCACAAAACGTGCAACATCTTCCATACTATGAGAAACCAGCACGATCGTCATATGACGCTCATCTTTTAATTTACGGATCTGCGTTAAAATTTCATCGCGGCCCATCGGATCCAGACCAGCAGTCGGTTCATCCAATACCAGAATTTCCGGATTCATGGCCAAAACTCCTGCAATCGCAACACGGCGTTTCTGCCCGCCCGACAGCTCAAAAGGAGATTTTTTATAATAACTTTCATCTAAACCAACCAGCTCCAGAGCTTCTTTTGCCCGTGCTTCTACTTCCGCTTTCGAAAGTCCCTGATTTTTCGGACCAAAGCATACATCTGTAAAAACATCCACTTCAAAAAGCTGATGTTCCGGATACTGGAAAACCAACCCTACTTTATTGCGCAGCTGGCGCATACTATAGCCTTCTGCGTAAATATTTTCTCCATTATAATAGATTACTCCGGAAGTTGCGCGAATCAAACCATTTAAATGCTGAATCAGCGAGGATTTCCCGGAACCCGTATGACCAATCAAACCAACAAACTGGTCATCTAAGATTTCCAGATTCACATCCTTCAGGGCATGAATTGTTCTTCCGCCATCCTGGTAATCTAATGAAATATGTTCTAATTTAATTGACATAATTTATCCACCATCTCATCTACCGTTAAAATATCTGACGGAAGCATGATTCCTTCTTTATTCAATTCATAAGCCAACTCCGTAACCTGGGGAACATCTAAATGATATGCTTTTAACGTTTCCACCTGACTGAAAATTTCCCTGGGATTTCCTTCCATCACTAAATGTCCCTCATGCATGACCAATACTCGATCTGCACGCACAGCTTCTTCCATATAATGCGTGATCAAAATAATCGTAATGCCTTCTTCTTTATTCAGCTGGCTAACAGTTCGCATAACTTCTTTTCTTCCCACGGGATCCAACATCGCTGTCGATTCATCCAGGACAATGCACTTTGGACGCATCGCCATAACACCTGCGATTGCCACACGCTGTTTCTGTCCACCGGATAATCGATTCGGGGATTGTTCACGATAAGCTGTCATTCCCACTGCTTCCAAACTTTCCGCAACACGATCCCAAATCGTCTTAGTCTCTACACCAATATTCTCCAGACCAAACGCTACATCTTCTTCCACAACACTTCCGATGATCTGGTTATCCGGATTCTGAAAAACCATACCCGTAGTTTGGCGGATTTTTAAAAGGTTTTCTTCATCTTTTGTATCATAACCACCAATCCAGACTGTTCCTTCATCTGGAAATAATAATCCATTCAGATGCTTCGCCAATGTGGATTTTCCTGAGCCATTATGCCCTAAAACGGCTACAAATTCACCTTCATTAATCTTTGCACTGACACCGTCGATGGCACGGTTCACTTCTTCTACCTCTCCATCCTCATCATGAGTAATGTAATTGTGAACCAACTCCACTAATTTAATGAAATTCATTTGACTACTCTCCTGTAAATGATATTAGGGTGTTCTCTATTCCGCATTCATTTTATATGTGTATCTCCGCTTTTCAGCCTGTGTCCTATCCATATCAGAAAAGAAATAAAATGCCTGCATACGCTAACTACCTAAAACATATCTATATTACACTCCTGCTGTAAATTATGCAAGTAAAACCCTCACAAAATCTACATTTTCTACAATATTTCCCGGAAAAATACACAGACATTATAAAAAACTGTTCAATCGTGCACATAATTTCGTATAGATTGTTAAAGACTCAACATTCTTGTAGATTGCTCTACAATTAAATTTCATATAGACTATTGCATAAACTATGAGAAACACGCAATGAGAGTTTCTCAAGTTATCGCAGTATTCCTCAAATGCTTGTGCAAGCACAGCATTTTCATCGCTGCTCGCATAAATGAAAAAAGAAGCCAGACGCTTTGCCTGACTTCCTTTGTATTTGATATTATTAGCGATTCGCTGTAAAAGTAAACTTAGAATTAAACTAATTCAATCAGAACTTCCATAGCTGCGTCGCCCTTACGCTGACCGATCTTAACGATTCTGGTGTAACCACCCTGACGGTTTTTGTACTGAGGAGCGATTTCATCAAACAGTTTTGCAACCATATCTACTTCTTTGGTATTTTTCTTCTTACCAGCAGCAGCTGTGGGAACTTCTTTTACAGGGTAAAGAACTTTCAGCATCTGTCTTCTTGCATGCAGTCTGGAAGGCATATCTTTTTTGATAGTCTTTTCAACTTCATCGTAAACAGTTACTTTCTTACCTTCTGCGTTTGTTTCTTTTACTCTCTTGCCATCTTTATCTTTACGAGCAACCTTAGCAGTTACAGTAACTTCTTCGTAATTATCACATTCTTTAACAGCTTTAGCGATCAGACCTTCTGCAATTTTGCGAATTTCTTTTGCTTTTGCTTCAGTTGTTTTAATTTTTCCGTGATATAACAGACTTGTTACCTGGCTTCTTAATAAAGCTTTTCTCTGATCGGATGTTCTTCCTAATTTTCTATATCCTGCCATGATAGAATACCTCCATAATTGAAATGGAGCAACGGGAGCATGCCTTTCCGGACTTACTGTTCCGCCCATTTACTCCTTTATTGAATTGTGGAATAAGCAATTGCCTATTCATTTATAAAAGGAACCCGGAGCGCGCCTGCGGACTTACCGTTCCGGGTCAAAATTCATTGCACAAGCTTACGCTTTTGCTCTTATTCTTCGCTGGGATTTAACTCCAGACCAAGATCTTTTAACTTCGCAAGAACTTCTTCCAGAGACTTTCTGCCGAGGTTACGAACTTTCATCATATCCTCAGGTGTTCTGTTACAAAGTTCTTCTACAGTATTAATTCCTGCTCTCTTAAGACAGTTATAAGAACGAACGGAAAGTTCCAGTTCATCAATATTCATCTCAAGAGCCTTGCTAGGACCATCTTCATCTCTGGGAACGATTACATCAATGTCTTTTGCATTCTCAGAAAGGTCAATGAATAAGTTCAGATGCTCGCTTAATACTTTTGCAGCAAAGCTTACAGCATCATCAGGAGCAAGGGTACCGTTTGTGGTAACATCCAGGGTTAACTTATCAAAATCAGTAATCTGACGAACACGAGTGTTCTCTACTTTCAGATTTACTCTTTCAACAGGTGTGTAGATAGAATCTACAGCAATTACGCCGATAGGCAGATCGTCATTTTTGTTACGGTCTGCGCTGACATAACCTCTGCCTTTGGAAATTGTAAGCTCCATATAAAGCTTACTGTCAGTACCACCATTCAGGGTTGCAATCACAAGATCCTTATTTAAAATTTCAATGTCGGAATCTGTATGAATGTCTGCAGCTGTAACCACACCTTCGCCTTCGAATTCGATGTACGCAGTTTTTACTTCGTTGGAATCACTGTTATTCTTAATCGCAAGGCTTTTGATATTCATGATGATTTCAGTAACATCTTCCTTTACACCGGGAATGGGGCTGAATTCATGCTGAATACCTTCAATCTTAACCTGGCTTACTGCGCATCCCGGTAAAGAAGATAACATGATTCTTCTAAGGGAGTTGCCAAGTGTCGTACCATATCCGCGTTCCAGCGGTTCTACAACGAATTTACCGTACTTTTTATCTTCTGAAATCTCTACGATCTCAATATTGGGCTTTTCAAACTCAAACACTATTAAAGAGCCTCCTTAAAGGATGTTGGATTGACGGGTTACGATTGACTGATCAGTACTTAATTATTTGGAATATAATTCGACGATAAGCATTTCGTTAACCGGAACGTCAATCATTTCTCTTGTAGGGATAGATTTGATTGTGATAGTTAATGCTTCTGTATCAACATCAATCCATTCAGGAACGATTCTGCCTGCTGTTACTTCCAGAATATCTTTATATCTCTGAGAGTCTTTCTTTGTTTCTTTTACAGTGATTACATCACCAGCTTTGATCTGGTAAGAAGGAATGTTAACCTTCTTGCCGTTTACCAGGAGCTGCTTGTGATCTACGATCTGTCTAGCTTCTCTTCTGGTACGAGCGAAACCAGCACGGAAAATAACGTTGTCAATTCTTCTTTCCAGAAGGATCATCAGGTTATCACCAACCATACCGTTCATGCGTTTCGCTTTTGCATAATAATTTCTAAAAGGTTTCTCTAAAACACCATAGATAAATTTAGCTTTCTGTTTCTCTCTCATCTGGAGACCGTACTCGCTCATTTTCTTGTT
Organism: uncultured Lachnospiraceae bacterium; assembly: GCA_964613155.1. Classification (GTDB taxonomy): domain Bacteria; phylum Bacillota; class Clostridia; order Lachnospirales; family Lachnospiraceae; genus TWA4. Next base: position 10,530 of record CAZTHP010000046.1, read on the forward strand.
AGCTCTTGTTAAATTTCTGTTAGACTTCTTTTCAACACCTAAATAGCTGGGGTCGAGAGCCAGAGATCTACATCTTTTAAGAACCGGAACTCTATTAACTGCCACTTTACTTTCCTCCTATTAGACTCTTCTGCGTTTGGGCGGACGGCATCCGTTATGAGGCACGGGTGTAACATCCTTGATACTTGTTACTTCCAGACCACAAGCCTGAAGTGCTCTGATAGCAGCTTCTCTGCCTGAACCGGGTCCTTTAACCATAACATCTACAGATTTTAAACCATGGATTAAAGCTGCTTTTGTTGCAGTTTCTGCAGCCATCTGAGCTGCATAGGGAGTAGATTTCCTTGAACCTCTAAATCCCAGACCGCCTGCACTTGCCCATGAAAGGGCATTTCCCTGATTATCAGTCAGGGTTACGATTGTATTATTAAATGATGACTGAATGTGCGCCTGTCCGCGTTCAACGTTTTTCTTGACACGTTTTTTAGTCACTTTTCTTGCTGACACTTTTTTAGTAGCCATTTAAACTAACCTTTCCCTGTCGGGTTCCTTTCTCAAGTATTAATCTGTGGCCTTCTGCCACGAAACAAAATCTTGAATACCGTTTGTTCGTTACTGTTTAAGCGGAAAGAATAAAATTCTTACCTAATAATTATTTCTTCTTGTTTGCAACAGTTTTCTTAGGACCTTTGCGGGTTCTTGCATTGGTCTTAGTCTTCTGTCCACGTACGGGCAGACCTCTTCTGTGACGGATGCCTCTGTAGCAACCGATTTCCTGAAGTCTCTTGATGTTCATTGCGATTTCTCTACGTAAATCACCTTCTACCAGTACATGATCTGCATCGAGCGCTTCTGCAATAGCCTTAACTTCATCGTCAGTCAGGTTTTTTACACGAGTATCGGGATCAACATTAGCTGCTGCAAGCAGACGTTTGGATGTTGCAGGACCGATACCATAGATGTAAGTAAGAGCGATCTCTACGCGTTTTTCTCTAGGTAAGTCAACACCAGAAATACGAGCCATAAGTGTTTTACACCTCCGTTATAGTCTTTAATAGTATAATGTGTTTCTCTTTCAGAAACTGGAAAACACAGCTTCTCGTCCTTTTCAGTACGAGCCTCATCAAATGCCACCACGCGGTGTCTTCGTTCACATGAGGAACATGATGGCATGGAAAAATTGCTTACACGCAGTCTTGCGGTTCCTGTACGTACCATAACGCGTATAGGCAAATTCCGGTGGTCCGGACAGAATTATCTGTTTCTGTCAGAACCTAGTATATATTGGATCAGCTTGTCCGTTAAAACATGCTGCTGCCGTCTAATTCAGTTGCTGACACAAACGAACGATAATTAACCCTGTCTCTGTTTGTGTTTCGGATTTTCACAGATTACTCTGATACTTCCTTTTCTTCTAATGATTTTGCACTTTTCGCAAATGGGTTTTACTGATGATCTTACTTTCATTGTCATACTCTCCTTTCAAAAAGTCCATTTTGGATTCTATCATAAAATGAACAAATATGCAAGCATTTTTTTATTTTTTTTCAAAATAATCATTCTTTACCTTAGTTTGATAAAAGAAACAATTACCTGAACAAAACAAAAAAGCTTCATTACCAGATTTTATCTTATATTATATAATGAAGCTTTTCTGTTTTTTCGTATATTAGTTTTCGATTCCATCGTCAAACAGATTACAATCTGTTTAGACAATTGACTCTTAATCGCTCATAACCAAATAACAGCTTGTTCGTGTATCAGAAAGACTTCGCTCTTTTAATAAAAATCTTAATCTAAGGTACGT
>CAZTHP010000046.1:12436-21159 GCA_964613155.1 uncultured Lachnospiraceae bacterium
CTTTTTGATAGAAATCTTGATCTAAGGGGCTTATCCTTTTGATAGCAATCTTGATCTAAGGGGCTTACCCTTTTGATAGCAATCTTGGTCTAAAGTACGTACTCTTTTTGATAGCAATCTTAATCGTAAGTGCTTATCCTTTTGATAGCAATCTGATCGAAAGTGCTTCTCCTTCTGATACAAGTCAACTCACTGCATCTTGTTCTTTGCAATTTGGAAACTTTTTATTTATCTCTCCAAATGATTCTTCCTTTACTTAAATCATAAGGGGAAAGCTCCAGGGTTACTTTATCACCAGGAAGGATACGAATGTAATTCATTCTCAGCTTACCGCTGATATGTGCAAGCACCTGATGACCATTTTCCAGTTCTACCTGAAACATAGCATTGGGAAGCTTTTCAACTACTGTTCCTTCAATTTCAATAACGTCAGATTTAGACATTTGAGACCTCCTAAAAAAGATTTCGTCTTATTTTTCTTTTTAAAATCATCTACTGAATGAGTGATAAGATGACAGGTTCATCTTCTGTGATCAGAATGGTATTTTCATAATGCGCAGATAAAGAGCCATCTTCTGTTACGACTGTCCAGTCATCATCCATCCATACGACATCGCATCTTCCTATATTGATCATAGGCTCGATTGCCAGGGTCATACCCGGCTGCAGTTTGATTCCTTTTCGCTTCTGTCGGAAGTTCGGAATCTCCGGATCTTCATGCAGATGACTTCCAATACCGTGTCCTACCAGATCCTGCACAATACCGTATCCGTAAGGACGTACATAAGCATCGATTGCATTGGAAATATCATACAAATGATTACCGGCTTTTGCCATTTTTATACCTTCAAAAAAGCTCTGTCTGGTAACCTCGATCAATTTCGCTGCTTCCGGGCTGATTTCACCCACACCATAAGTTCTGGCAGCATCTGAATGATATCCCTGATAGATTACGCCTGCATCCAAACTTACGATGTCACCTTCATGAATAATATGACGCTTATTAGGGATTCCATGCACAACTTCATCATTAACCGATACGCAGATTGATGCAGGGTATCCATTATAATTCAAAAAGGAAGGAATGCAGCCAAAGCTGCGAATGATTTCTTCGCCTTTTTTATCAATATCAAGTGTCGAAATACCAGGTCGAATGAACTTTTCCAGCTCATCGTGTACGATTGCCAGAATTCTTCCTGCTTCTTTCATCAGTTCAATCTCTCTGGCAGACTTTATTGTAACAGCCATTTTATTATGCTCCTAAAATCTTAACAATTGCTTCGAAAACGACTTTCATATCCTGTGTGCCGTCTACTTCTTTTAATACACCTTTTCCAGCATAAAAATCGATTAACGGCTGAGTCTGTTCATGATATACATTCAGACGTTTCAGTACCGTTTCCGGCTTATCGTCGTCACGAAGGATCAGTTCACTTCCGCATTTGTCGCAGATTCCTTCTGCTTTCGGCGGAACATGAACCAGATGATACGTAGCACCGCAGGTTACACATGCGCGTCTGCCGCCCATACGGTTTACGATGTTGCTGTCCGGAACTTCTACATTGATTGCAAAATCAATTGCTTCATTTCTTGCTTTTAAAGCATCTTCCAGACACTGTGCCTGCGGAATTGTTCTCGGAAATCCGTCCAATACATATCCATTTGCACAATCTTCCTGTGAAATTCTGTCAATCAGAAGATCCACAGTTAAAGAATCGGGAACCAGCTGACCTGCATCCATGTAGGTTTTAGCTTTTTTGCCTAATTCTGTTCCGTTCTTAATGTTTGCACGAAAAATATCCCCTGTGGAAACATGCGGAATTCCATATTTTTCTGCGATCATTTTTGCCTGTGTACCTTTACCAGCACCAGGTGCACCTAACATAATAATTTTCATTTTTACCCCTCCTTAAATCTCCTTGAGTGGATTATAACTGTAAAACTATACCTTTGCAAGTTTTCTGCAGTTCGTTTCTTACCGTTGTTGCCTGCAAGTCGTTTCTTAGCGCTGCAAGTTCCTTGCAATATATTTCTACAGTGAAAAGCAGTTAAAGTGAGCAAGCTATTAACGCCCCGTTCGATCAGTATGAAAGACTTATTCTAAGCTTAAATCATTCATCTCACGGTCTAAAGGGTCTCAAAACCATAGTTTTCTGGTCGAGATATTATAAAAAAACATGCCACCCGGAATTTCCTCACGATACTTTCGTACCCGGAAGAAATTACCGAATGGCATGCGCTAATCTTAACTATTTAAGAATCCTTTATAATTACGTACTGTCATCTGAGATTCAATCTGTTTCAATGTTTCCAGTACAACACCAACGATAATGATCAATGATGTTCCCATAAAAGACAAATGAGTGATATTGAACACACCTGATAAGACAATCGGAATCGTACATACGATCAAAAGACCGATTGCGCCGATAAACACGATATAGTTTAAGATTCTTGCCAGATAATCAGCTGTGGGCTTGCCAGGTCTGATACCTGTAACAAATCCACCCTGCTTCTTCATGTTATTCGCAACTTCAATCGGGTTAAAAGTAATTGATGTATAGAAATATGCAAATAATACAATTAATGCCGCATACACCAGGTAACCAATTGAATACAAAGGAGAATCCACTTTGAACCAATTGGAGGAAGTCAGGCAAAGCAAAATCTTTCCGCCAATTGACGAATAATCTACATTGCTGAAAAATCCTGCGATTACAACAGGGAAAGTCATCAGCGATGAAGCGAAGATAACCGGAATAACACCTGCGGTGTTAACTTTTAACGGAATATGAGAAGACTGACCGCCTACCATTTTACGTCCCTGCATCTTCTTAGCATACTGTACAGGAATCTTTCTGATTGCTTCCTGAAGCAGCACCGTAAAGGTTACCATTGCAATCACTAATACAAGAATGATCACAACTGCTATAACTTTCATGAATACTGTCTGAGAGGCTACAAATCTTTCATACAGTGTCATGAAATCATCAGGTAAACTAGATACAATATTAATTAACAGGACAATTGAGATACCATTGCCTACGCCATACTGTGTGATCTGTTCACCAATCCACATCAGAATTGCTGAACCTGCTGTCATCGTCATAACAGTAAGCAGAACTGCATGCCAGCTCATACCATCGTCATACAGTCCGCTGTTGCCGAAACCAATCGACATTGCCAGTGACTGCATCAGAGCGAGTGCAACTGTTAAGTATCTCGTGATTTTGAGAATGACCTTGCGGCCATCCTCTCCATCTTTCTGAAGTTCTTCTAATCTCGGAATTGCAATCGTAAGCAGCTGCATAATGATAGATGATGTAATGTATGGTGTAATATTTAATGCAAATATTGACATGTCCATAAAAGAACCACCCGTCATCGCATCAAAGAAATTGAATGCATCTCCGGTATTACTTGATAAAAAATCCGCAATTGCTGAGTTATTAACACCCGGAACAGGAATCTGGCATCCTGCACGAACAACAATTAACATAAAAAATGTGAACAGCAGCTTTCCTCTTACTTCTTTAATCTTAAATGCGTTCCTAAGTGTTTCTAACATATTAGATTACCTCGCAAGTACCACCTAATGCTTCAATTTTAGCTTTAGCGCCTTCACTGAAAGCATTTACTTTTACATTCAGCTTTTTAGTTAATTCGCCAGTAGCGATCACTTTTACACCATCACCAGTTTTAGTAATAATGTTAGCTGCCTGTAATGCTTCGATTGTAACCTCAGCACCGTCTTCGAAACAATTTAATCTGTCTAAATTAACAGCGATAATTTTCTTGGAATTTCTGCAAGTGAATCCTCTCTTAGGCAGACGTCTGTACAGAGGCATCTGACCACCTTCGAAACCGATTCTGGGAGCTCCTGAACGAGCTTTCTGACCTTTGTGTCCTTTACCGGCTGTTTTACCGTTTCCTGAACCATGGCCACGGCCTCTTCTGAAGCTATCGCTCTTCTTGGAACCTTCTGCAGGTTTTAATGTTGATAAATCCATTCCCGCACCTCCTGACTCAATAATTAGATTTCTTCTACTTTAACTAAATGTTTTACATGCCAGATCATACCTCTAACAGCGGGGTTATCCGGTAATTCAACTGTTTTGTGCATCTTCTTGAGGCCAAGTGCTTCTACTGTCTTAACATGTTTCGGCACTGCACCAATGGGAGATTTTACCAGTGTAACTTTTAATTTCTCTGCCATTTCAATACCTCCTAGCCGATGATTTCTTCTACAGATTTGCCACGTTTTGCAGCTACTGCTTCAGGAGTTGTCAGTTTAGCAAGACCTGCGATCGTAGCCATAACAACATTCTGTTTGTTATTGGAACCTAAAGATTTTGTACGAATATTCTGGATACCAGCAAGTTCGATAACGGCACGAGCGGGACCACCAGCGATTACACCAGTACCTGCTTTTGCGTTCTTTAACAGTACGGATGCACTGCCAAATTTGCCGATATTGTTGTGAGGGATACTCTTATTTTCATCTAATGCGATGCAAACCAGACTCTTTTCAGCAGCCTGTTTGCCTTTACGGATTGCTTCCGGGATTTCAGCAGCTTTGCCGATACCTGCGCCTACATGGCCATTCTTATCGCCAACTACAACCAGTGCTGAGAATCTCATATTACGACCACCCTTTACTACTTTAGTAACTCGTTTGATCGTAACAACTTTTTCTTCTAATTCTAACTGGCTGGCATCAATGATTTCGCGTTTCATGTGTTTTCCTCCTTGATTAGAATTCCAGACCAGCTTCTCTGGCTGCATCTGCTAATGCTTTTACTTTGCCCTGATATATGAAGCCGCCTCTGTCGAAAACAACAGTAGTGATACCTTTTTCCAGTGCTCTTTTAGCGATAACTGTACCTAAGTAAGCAGCTGCATCTACATTGTTTGTTTTCTCAAGCTCAGCCTTGATTTCTTTCTGAACGGTAGACGCTGATACTAACGTATTGCCGACAGTGTCATCAATAATCTGAGCGTACATATGATTGTTGCTTCTAAATACTGCCAGACGAGGTCTTTCACTTGTACCAGCAAAACGATTACGAATTCTGTTGTGCTTTTTAACACGCACAATGCTTCTAGATTTTTTACTAATCATATCCTGTCACTCCTCTCTTATTTCTTCTTACCTGTCTTACCAACTTTACGTCTGATCACTTCATCAGAGTACTTGATACCCTTGCCCTTATAAGGTTCAGGACGTCTCTTATCTCTGATTTCAGCTGCGTACTGACCAACTTTTTCTTTATCGATACCTTTGATTACGATTTTATTAGGGTTCTCAAGAACTGCTTCAATACCTTCGGGATCGATCATTTCAACAGGATGAGAGTAACCAAGAGACAGAACCAGTTTATTGCCCTGTTTTGCAGCTCTGTAACCAACACCGTTGATTTCCAGAATCTTTTCGTAACCCTGTGTTACACCAATTACCATGTTGTTGATCAGAGTTCTTGTCAAGCCATGTAAAGCTTTCATTCTCTTAAGATCGTTAGGTCTTGTTACAACTACATGTGCATCTTCTAATTTAATGCTCATTTCTACAGGTAATACTCTTTCAAGTGTTCCTTTGGGACCCTTTACAGTCACTTTATTATTTTCTGCAATTTCAACTGTTACGCCAGCGGGAACTGCGATTGGCATTCTTCCTATACGTGACATGCCCGTACCTCCTTATATGAGTTAAGTGTGAAGCGTAAATGTGAATCTTCTATCATGCCTCACACTCACTGTTATATGAAATCTATTTTTTGACTACAATTAATCGAATAAATCAAATATATAACGACCTACCAAACGTAAGCCAGAACTTCGCCGCCAACGTTGTTAGCGCGAGCTTCTTTATCAGTCATAACACCTTTATCAGTGGAAATGATAGCAATACCAAGTCCGCCAAGTACTCTGGGCAGGTTGTCTGTGTTTGCATATACACGAAGACCGGGTTTGGAAATCTTCTTCAGACCTGCGATAACTTTTTCGTTTTTATCTTTGCCGTATTTTAAAGTGATACGGATGGACTGGAAACTTCCTTCATCTACCATTTCATATTTTGCAATGTAACCTTCTTTAACCAGGATGTCTGCAATAGCCAGTTTCATCTTGGATGAAGGAACATCAACTGTATCATGTTTTGCAGTATTTGCATTACGGATTCTTGTAAGCATATCTGCAATAGGATCGCTCATTGTCATTTTGTCTTCCTCCTTGCTCTGCTTCGGATGCCTCTACAGCATCAGTGACATTTCTACCAGCTTGCTTTCTTTACGCCGGGGATTTCACCCTTGTATGCTAATTCACGGAAGCAGATTCTGCAGATTCCGTATTTCTTTAAAGTTGAATGTGGACGGCCACAAATTCTGCAGCGTGTGTAAGCTCTCGTAGAAAACTTCGGTGTACGCTGCTGCTTAACTTTCATTGAAGTCTTAGCCATTGTTATTTCCTCCTGTTATTTCTGGAAAGGCATATTGAATAATGTTAACAGTTCGCGAGCTTCTTCGTCAGTCTTTGCTGTTGTAACAAAGATGACGTCCATACCTCTTACCTTATCGATCTTATCATATTCGATTTCAGGGAAGATTAACTGTTCTTTGATACCCAGTGCATAGTTGCCTCTGCCATCAAAAGCGTTGGGATTAACACCACGGAAGTCACGTACACGAGGCAGAGACAGGTTGATCAGACGATCAACGAACTCATACATCTTTTCGCCTCTTAAAGTAACTTTACAACCGATGGGCATACCTTCTCTGATCTTAAAGTTCGCTACAGATTTTTTAGCTCTTGTCTTAACTGCCTTCTGACCGGAAATAATTTCCATATCTTTAATAGCAGCATCCAGAAGCTTAGCGTTTTCACGAGCTTCACCAACACCCATGTTAATGATAACTTTTTCAAGCTTCGGTACTTCCATAATGTTCTTGTAACCGAATTTCTTGATCATAGCATCAACGATTTCATTCTTATAAGTTTCTTTTAATCTACTCAAAGCGAAGAACCTCCTTTCCCTAATTAACCGATTACTTCACCGGTCTTAACTGCAACACGAACTTTTTTGCCATCTTCGATTTTGAAAGCAATTCTTGTTGCCTGACCATTGTGAACATACATAACATTAGAAATATCAATAGGTCCTTCTACAGTAACGATACCGCCCTGAGGGTTGCCAGCGCTGGGTTTTGTGTGTTTTGTCAGCATGTTGATGCCTTCTACAACAACTTTACCGTTCTTAGCGTCTACGGACAGAACTTTACCTTCTTTATCTTTATCTTTACCAGCGATTACTTTAACTGTATCGCCTTTTTTAATCTTGCAAGTTGCCACGTTGTACACCTCCTTATAATACTTCCGGAGCTAAAGAAACAATTTTCATAAACTGTTTATCTCTTAACTCTCTTGCTACAGGTCCGAAAATACGTGTTCCTCTAGGTGTCTTGTCGTCTTTAATGATAACTGCTGCGTTTTCATCAAATCTAATATATGAACCGTCTTTACGACGTGTTGCGTTTACAGTACGAACTACTACAGCTTTTACTACATCGCCTTTTTTAACAACACCGCCGGGAGCAGCATCCTTAACACTGGCAACGATTACATCACCGATTGCTGCATATCTTCTGGTGGAACCACCCATAACTCTGATGCACAGAAGTTCTTTTGCTCCACTGTTGTCAGCAACCTTAAGTCTGGTTTCCTGCTGAATCATGACTGAAACTCCTTTCTGATCCTTTGGATTTGGATTTCGATATTCCGGCAAAATGTGCTGCTGCACATTCTGCTGGATGTTTTACAATACGAAAGGGTTTTACACCCTTCCGTGTGTTCCATATAGAAACAAATTCCATCACGCAGCCCTTTGCAGGGCCACAGCACAGATTATTTTGCTTTTTCTACGATTTCAACCAGTCTCCATCTTTTATCTTTGGACAGAGGTCTAGTTTCCATAACTTTTACAGTATCGCCGATACCGCATTCGTTGTTTTCATCATGTGCTTTTAATTTATAAGTTCTTTTAACGATCTTGCCGTACAGAGGATGTTTTACATGATCTTCGATAGCAACAACGATTGTTTTGTCCATCTTATCGCTAACAACCTTACCTGTACGAGTCTTTCTTAAATTTCTTTCCAAAACAGTTCCTCCTTATGGGAATACCACTAACTAAGCATTAGCCTTGGCAGCAATAACAGTCTGAATTCTTGCGATGTTTTTTCTAACTTCTTTAATTCTTCCTGTGTTTTCCAGCTGACCTGTAGCGTTCTGAAATCTTAAATTGAACAGTTCCTTTTTAGCGTTTACAAGTTCGCCCTGTAACTCCTCAACAGTTTTTACGTTTAATTCTTCTAAATATTTCTTACTCTTCATTGCCAGCACCGCCTTCTAAATCCGCACGGGAAACGATTTTACATTTAACAGGCAGTTTGTGCATTGCAAGACGTAAAGCTTCTCTTGCAACTTCTTCGGAAACGCCTGCGATTTCAAACATTACACGACCCGGTTTAACAACAGCTACCCAATATTCCAATGAACCTTTACCAGAACCCATACGAGTTTCAGCCGGTTTTGCAGTAACAGGCTTGTCAGGGAAAATCTTAATCCATACCTTACCACCACGTTTGATATAACGAGTCATAGCAATACGGGCTGCTTCGATCTGTCTGGAAGTAATCCAGCAGGGTTCTGTTGCTACAAGTCCAAATTCG
>CAZTHP010000047.1:0-904 GCA_964613155.1 uncultured Lachnospiraceae bacterium
TGAGGGATATGATTTAAAAAAAGGTATTATCGGTCAAGCTGTGATTGGAATTCCGGGCGCATTGGCGGGAATAAACGGAAAAGAAGTTACATACTATCATTGTGCTGATTGTGGACATGTATTAAATAAAGCAATGCATTCTGTAGAAAGTGATTGGATTGATATGTTATTACAGAATCCGGATTCTTGGGAAGAGGCATTAAGAGAAAGAAAAAGAAAATATAAAAACATAGAATGGAATGAGCGTGTTCAGACGGCTGAAGTGAAAATGCTTACAGAAGATGAAAAAATGGAAAAGCTTGAAGAAAGTATTCTAATTTATCTAAATAAAGTGGGTAGTTTGGTAGAAGAAGAGAGTTTAAAAAATAAATATTGTGCTTTTCAAGATGACTACTATAACTATGATGATGAAAGACTGTTTGATAGTGTAATAAGTAAGTTAGAAAAAACGGGAAGAATTGACACAGATTATATTGAACAAAAGAGATATATAATTTTAAATACAGATATAGAACAAATTGAAACAAAGCGGTTGAAGAGAAGTGCTATTTCTGAATGGATTGATTTGGAATTTGAAAACGAAGATAAGTATATTCAATTAGTTTGGCAAAATATTGAGATACACAGAACTTATGAAGAAAGCGAACTTATGGAAATAGCAAGTATGGCATTGAAAGAGGAAATAGTTTCTGACAATCCATGGTTATTGTTTATGGCTGCTCAAGGTACTATTACTACAATGGCTTGCAAGGAAATGTTAGCACATGAAGAGGAACAGTATTATGTACGTTCGTTAGAGGAAATTGAACAAGCGGTTAAAGAAAAAGAGTTACAGGAACAAAAAAAGAAGAATGAAGAAAATCAAAAAATTTCTAATGCGTTTGAGAATTTTGCCAACTGGGTA
>CAZTHP010000047.1:914-20809 GCA_964613155.1 uncultured Lachnospiraceae bacterium
AAAATATTATAATCGATTTTATGAATTCACGTTATGGAGAGTATGAAATCAATGATATGCAGAAATCGTCACCAGAAATTGGGAAATATAATGTATATAAATTGAGACCTATATTAGAAGAATTAAAGGACGATGGGTTAATTGAGTTACGAATAGAACAACGATTCGTAGGTGGCTATACATATTATTATTGTGCAAGTGTAGGGTATAAGAAAAAGAAACAGGAAGAAGAAAGAAGAAGACAAGAAGAAGAAAGAAGAAGACAAGCTGAAGCGAGACAAAGACAAGCTGAAATGAAAAGACAGCGAATGCAACAGATTAATTCTATTAAAAGAGAAATTGAAAAAGTTAAAGGACAGATAGGCGAGCAACAGGAAATTGTGAAGAATAATAAGATGAAATTATTTGGAGCAGGCGCAAAACTTAGAAAGGAAGCTGAAAATCAAATAGAAGAATTGAATGCAACATTAAGAACATTGAATAATAGATTAGATGATATAAAATAACCGCCATGTTTATAAAGACTAGTAAGTACGATCGCTAGAGACTAGTGAGCTAGGATAAATAATCTTTTCCGCAAACTTTTAAAAAGGAATAAATAATATATACTCTTTAAGCGTTTGTGTAAAAGAGCTAATGACACAGAAAGCAACAGGAATGATTCTTGTTACTTTTCTTCTGTTTGCGGTGAAAATACATGAAAATGATTGGAATTTACGCGAAAATGAAAAGAATCGAATGGAATAGAAACGTTTTCGTGTAAAAACAATGATTTCTAACGGAATACACGTTGAAATACAATGTTTTCAATGGTTTTGCGGTAAAATGTATGTAAAATTAAGCGGACGCTTACATACACAGGAGGAAAGCAAATGAGAATCATTTTAGACACAGACAAAAAGACAATCACAGTTCCATGGAATTATTCAGAGAAACTTGATAAAATGAATGAAATGATTATGGAACTTACAAATGATGAATCAAAGAAAAAAACATTTAGTGGCTACATTGATGAGATTTGGAAAGAAGCAATGGCGAATACTGATAAGTATTTAAAGACCGCACCAAAGCCTAAAAGAAAAGGGGAATAATATGGCGAAGCGTGTGACCCCTGCTGAGATTGTTGAAATGCACCGCCTGTATGCGTTGTATGGAAATTATGCGGAAGTAGGCAGACAGATGGGACGTAGCGGTTCAACAGTTGCAAAATACATAAAAATGAAAGGGACGCCCGCTATTGTAGCACATACATTCAAAGAGGTTGTCCATGTATAAGATATAAAGGAGTAGTGGCAAGTTGTCCGCTACTTCTTTTCTTTTGTGCTAGTTCGTAAATGTATACTTTTATAAACGCTGATTTATCCTGTTGTTTTGCGTTCGGTAATGTATCTAAAATAATTTACGGACGTTCACATAAAAGTGTTTACATTTACGAACGCTTGTGATATAATAAGAGTATCAAAAGAGAGGAGATACAACATGATTTACGGATATCACAGAACAAGTACAACAGAACAACATTTAGATAGAGGACTTACAGAGATTGAAACATTTTGCAAGAATAACAACATCACTCTTGAAAAGATTTACACAGACCAACAGACAGGAAAGAACTTCAACAGACCACGTTATCAAGTCTTAAAAGAAGATATCTTACGTGAGGGTGACACACTTATCGTTACAGAGCTTGACCGCTTAGGAAGAAACAAACAGGACACTTTAAAAGAGCTTAGATATTTTGCTGATAAGGGCGTTCGTGTTATGATTCTTGAAATCCCAACAACAACACAAGACCTTTCTACTCTTGATAATTCAATGGCAAAAATGATTATGGAAACAATCAATAATATGCTGATTGAGTTATATGCTACAATGGCACAGGCGGAAATCGAAAAGAAAGAAAAGAGACAGCAAGAGGGAATCGAAGCAAAGAAAGCTCGTGGAGATTGGGCGGACTATGGCAGACCAAAAGCACAAAAGCCTAGTAATTGGGATGAAGTCATTGAACAATGGAAAGCGGGCGAGATAACCGCAGTAAAGGCTATGGAGCTGACAGGCACAAAGAAAACCACATTCTATAAACTCTTAAAGGAATAAAGGACAGGGCGGAACGCCCTGTCTCACAGGCGGTATGGAGCAAGCTCCATCCGCCACATTTTGAGAAGTCATAAAAATTTTGTTATAATATATGTATAAAGAAAAAACAAAATTATTTATGCAATGTTTATATTGAGGGGCGGAAATCACTATATTGTAAGCGGTCGCTATTTGTTTTCGATTCATCATTTGGAGAGGGAGCAGACCACGAAGAACTGATATTTTAAATCTTATTTTTAAATCTCCCGAAACTTACCCCCGCCCCATGGCAAAGTAAAACAATCTTTTTATAAAGATTTTTAAATATATATAACAAGTCTAACATCTTTAGAAAGCCATTGCATTTGAGTATGCGTGGCTTTTTATTTTTGCTTAGACACATGACAAATTCACGTGATAGAGAGGATAATGACATATGACACAGGATGATATAGCAAGAAAATTAAAAATAATTAAAATAACGAATGACATAGACAATCAATTTATAGCAGATTATTTAGGGATGAAGAATGCTCGAAGCGTGGCTAACTTTTTACATGGAGATTACAATTTATCAGAAGAGAAAAGGAGGAAAGCGGAAGAGCTTATCAATGACTTATGGATTGGGCTTTAAAGAGAATTTACGCAAACTATTAAACAGATAATATTATATAATTCCCTTTAAGTGTTTGCGTAAAACCGCTATGAAGAAGATGTTAGATTTAAAAGAATACTCAAGACAGGAACTTATTGAAATGTTCCACACAGACCGCTTAGACAGTATCAAAGGAAAGCTACAGAGACAAGGTTATAAATACACCACAAGCGGACGTGGAAAGACATTCACATTAACAATTACAGAACTTCCATTACGTTTCCGTAACTTTTGTATAGAGGAATTACATTTCGCACCACAGACAGATTTTAACAGGCTAAAGAAGTTCTTATATCAATTTATGTTTGATGAAGAATTTCGCAGACTACCATTTGTGACAATGAAAGAATACATGGTTGGTACTATGGAAATAACCAATCAGACAATCAGTAAATGGGTGAAGCATTTCTATGATGAGAATATGATAGCGGATGGAGAAATGATTTATTACGCTATTGATAAAGTAAATGGAGCTTGTAAAAGAATCACAAAAGAAGAATATAGCGAAGCATGGAGAAGATATTGGGAAATAAGAAATGATGAAGATGGAACGCCTAACGGACAATACCATTTGGCATGTGCTGAAAGGGATTCTTATGTTGGCGGATATCCTTACAAAAAAGCCGATATTGTATTCAATGCTATTGAAACAAAACGGATTGACACATTGGAAGAAATATTACGACAGGAGATAGACATAGATGGATAAAGAGAGAAAAGCAAAAATTTATGAAAGATATATTAGGAGTAAAGGACTTAACAATGATTCTCCTATTGCTCGTTACATGCGGGCAAAAGAACGAAGTGCGATAGATAATTACATAGACCATAAAATAGAAATGAGAGAATTTTGTGCTGATTACTTGAATAAACTGGCGGAACAAAGAGAGATTGACAGAGTAGCAAAAGAGATTGCAAAAGCGGTTGACAAGGCTGTGAAAGGATAAACCGAGGTCAACTGCTGCCACTTAGCCACTTTTATAGTGGCTAAGCTACTGGTATCAAACTTGCTTGTTTTTGACGCTCAATTATGATATACTTACGTCAGTTACGATAAATGTTAAAATTCAGTGATGATATACACAACAAAAAAACATTTTTCATCATTGTATTTTGGGAGATAAAAGTAATGGAAAAAAATCTTAAAAACCCAGTAAATTTGGACGTTTTCACATCTGAGGATGCTATTAAAAATCTTCAGAAGACTCTTGATCTTCTTGAAGATGATGATGACGTTCAGGAAGTATATCACAATTGGAGTGAATAAACGATAGCAGGTAAGACCTGATAGGAAGATACCTCTTAAGTAGATGCAGTGAATTGCTGGAATCTGCTTAGGAGGTATTTTTTCTTGTGAAAAAGAGAAGAATTTGTTATAATGGTAAAAAAATGGGAGAAAACGGGTTTTATTACTGTGTTTGGTTCTCCCAGAAAAGAGGAAAACGTGATGAAGATAGGTCAATTCTTTCGAAACAGTTTGTATACGTTCCTGTTTGCGGCATTGATGTTTTATGGTGGAGGGGAAACCGTTTCTGCATTTGCGGCCTCTTCCAATCCTGAATCAACCGATTGTATTTTGCATGAATGGAGTGCGGAGTATTCAGTTGACCAGGAGGCAACCTGTACTGCAAGTGGATGGGAGAGTATCCATTGTACTCTTTGCGGTGCGGTTCAAGAGGGAAGTGAACGAGTGATTTCACCGTTCGGGCATTCGTATCAGGGAACGGTCTTTCAGCCTGCGACAACCGCTGAAAATGGAATTTATCACAATATCTGTGTAAACTGCGGTGAGGTGAAAACAAAGTCAATTGCCAGGGTAAAAAAGATTTCCTTGTCGGCTGTTTCGTATACGTATAATGGTTCGATAAAAACACCGAAGGTGACGGTTGAAGATACCAAAGGTCATGTCTTAAAGAAAAATACTGACTATAAGGTTACCTATGCGCAAGGCAGAAAGAATGCAGGTACGTATTCGGTCACAGTTACGCTGCAAGGAAATTACAGCGGAACGATTACCAAAACATTTCAAATCCAAAAAGCTGCACAAAAGATAACGGCATCGTCTAAAAAGCTGACTGCTGGCGGAAGCTCTGCTGCAATCGGAGCGAAGCGAACGGTAGGCAATGGCAGTTTACAGTATCAGTCCAGTAATCGAGGAATTGTTGCCGTTTCAAGCAGTGGAAAGCTCACACCTAAATCAGCAGGAAAAGCGACGATTACGATTACTGCAAAAGAGACAACTAATTATAAAAAAGCGGTAAAGAAGATTACAGTTACGGTCAATCCTCCCAAAACAGAAATTCGTTCTCTGCAATCAAAGAAAGATGGACAGATTACTGTAACATGGAATACAAAATCGAAGGTAAGTGGATATCAGATTCGTTATGCCAAATCAAGCAGTATGGATCATGCCGTCGTAAAAACGATCACAAAGAGCACAACTTCCACGAAAACGATTACAAACTTGTCAAAGGGCAGCCGGTATTACGTTCAAATCCGTACCTATAAGACGGTATCGGGAACCAAATATTATAGTTCCTGGAGTAATACCAAGCAGGTTGTCGTGCAGAAAAAAAGTGCCGGAAGTGCGTATGTCTGGCTTTCTGCAACGGGAAGTAAATACCATTCCATTCCTAATTGTGGAAATATGAATCCGAATAAAGCAATTAAAGTGACGAAATCCAGTGCGGAGGCAAGTGGTTATCAAAAATGTAAAAATTGTCACTAAAAATAACGTTCCCCCAAAGTGGGATAAAAAAGAAGCGGCTGCACGCGTAGAAACTCTACTTTTGCAGTCGCTTCTTCCTTTCCTTACAGGATTTCAGCAAGAAAAAGGCGATTATTTATTTGCCATTGCTTTTTCCTGCGCTTCGATCATTTTACGAACCATATGACCGCCTACCGAACCATTCTGATAGGAAGTCAGATTTCCGTTGTAACCATCCTTGGATAACGGTACGCCCAGTTCATCTGCCACTTCCATTTTAAAACGATCCATTGCTTCTTTTGCTTCGGGTACTCCAATTTTGTTTGTATTATTTGTAGCCATTCCGGTTCCTCCTTAAAACTTTTGTTTTCGAGTTACATTGCTAGTATGGCTGGAATGCAGAACAATACACTGGGAAGTTCTGGCTGATAAAACAAACGATTAAACGGTTGGAGGTGTTACAGATGAAAGTTTATCCAAAATTATTCGGATTTCATGGCATCCATTCGAATCGTGATCGATTTTTGATGCGCCATAAGTCCTTCAGTTCCTGCCAGAGAAATGGCAGTAGAAGCAAGGTTCTGGCAGCCTTCCTTGGTAATATGCTGCACAAAAGAGGTTTTGATAAAGGTACCTGCCCAAACACCGTTGGAGTATCTTGCGGTGCGCATAGTCGGCAGTGTGTGGTTGGTGCCGGAGCAGTAATCACCGAATGTGACAGGGGTGTAATGTCCAACGAATAAAGAGCCGTAGTGCAGCAGCTGTTTGCTGACTTCTTCTTCGATTTCCGGTTTTACCTGAACTTCTAAATGTTCAGGTGCCATTTCGTTCGCCAGTTGGATTGCTTCTTCCATAGAATCGGCCAGGAAAAGCATACCGTTGTCTTTCCAGGACTGTAAAGCCAGGTCACCAGTGGGAAGTTCGGCTGCGATTTCTGTGACGCGCTGTAAGGTTTTTTCTGCCAATTCTTTGCTGGTTGTAACGAGTGTGGCTCTTGCGTTCGGATCGTGTTCGCTTTGTGCCAGAATATCAATGGCAGTAAAATCGGGATTAGCGCTTTCATCTGCAAGAATCAGGACTTCACTGGGGCCTGCGAGACTGTCGATACCAACTTCTCCGATTACCTGTCGTTTGGCTTCCGTCACGAAACGATTGCCGGGGCCACAGATCAAATCGACTTTCTGGATACTTTCGGTTCCGTAAGTAAAGGCAGCAACGGCCTGTGCGCCGCCAACGCAGTAGATTTCATCAACGCCAGCGATATCCATTGCAACCAAAACAGCTGGATGGATCGTGCCGCTGACTTTAGAAGCAGGACTGCAGGCTGCGATTCGCTTTACACCGGCTACTTTAGCGGGAATTGCCAGCATCAGCGCGGTACTGGGCAAGGGATAGCGTCCGCCGGGCACATAACATCCAACGGAGTCTACGGGCACCAGACGATGTCCCAGACGAACACCAGGCACTGGTGAGTCAATATCCAGTTCCTTTAAGCAGGAAAGCTGCTTTTGCGCATAAAAACGAATCTGTTCTGCGGCTGCTTTTAAAGCCTCGATCGTTTCGCTGTTTGTTTGTTCATAAGCCGCCTGGACGGTTTCTGGAGAAACGCGGATGGCGTCTAATTCCAGATTGTCAAATTTCTTGCTTAATGCATAAATTTCGGCATCGCCATGTGTTCTGACATTTTCAATGATTTCTGCAACGGCGTTTATCGTAGCAAGATCTTTGCCATAGGTCTTTGCAGTTGCTTCTTTGATGCATTTCATAGATCATTACCTCTTTTCCAAATATAAACAGTTTTCTCCCGGTTGTATAGCAAAATTTTTCCTGCTATTTGCACAACTGCTGCTTATTTTCTGATACTTCGTTATCATAACACACTTTAAACCGATTGAACAGATAGTATTTCAGAAAACGTTTTGGAAAAGTAAAATCTATTTTAAGAAATTTTGCCTGGATCTGGACAATAAGTAAAAAAGTCAGGGAAGTTTCTGCGGATAATATTCGGATAATTTTAAAATTTATGCTTTTCAGAACCGATTTTCTTCGCTATAATAGGTACTGAAAATGCAGATGAAGACGATCGGAGAGCGTTGTTTTCCTTTCTGTTTTCTAGGTAACTGCATAAAATTATTATTACCATGTTAAGGAGAGATATATGAGACATATTATCAGTCCTCTGGATTTTTCAGTTTCGGAACTGGATGAATTAATGGATCTGGCTAATGATATCGAGAAAAATCCTGATAAGTACGCGAATGTTTGTAATCGAAAAAAACTTGCTACTTTATTTTATGAGCCGAGTACACGAACCCGTTTAAGTTTGGAAACGGCGATGCTGAATCTGGGCGGCCAGGTGATCGGTTTTGCTTCTTCCAATGCCAGTTCTGCTGCAAAGGGGGAGAGTGTTGCAGATACGATTCGTATGATTAATTGTTACGCAGACATTGCAGCAATTCGTCATCCCAAAGAAGGCGCTGCGTTAGTAGCCTCTCAGCATGCTTCAATTCCGATTATTAATGCCGGAGATGGTGGTCATCAGCATCCGACACAGACTTTAACTGATCTTTTGACAATTCGTTCTTTAAAAGGCCGTTTAAATAATCTCACAGTTGGCCTTTGCGGTGATTTGAAATTCGGACGTACCGTTCATTCATTGATCAATGCTTTGGTACGATATACCGGTATCCGCTTTGTTTTAGTTTCTCCCACTGAACTGCGCATTCCCAGTTATATTCGTGAAAATGTACTGGATGCGAACCATATTGAATATGAAGAAGTTGAAATTTTAGAAGATGCAATGCCGAAATTGGATATCTTGTACATGACGCGTGTGCAGCGCGAACGTTTCTTCAGCGAAGATGAATATTTACGTTTAAAAGACATTTATGTGCTGGATGCTGCAAAGATGAAGCTTGCGAAAGAAGATATGCTGGTGATGCATCCCCTTCCTCGTGTAAATGAAATTGCGGTAGAAGTGGATCAGGATCCACGTGCTGGTTATTTCAAGCAGGTGCAGTATGGTGTTTATATCCGTATGGCATTGATCATGAAATTATTGGAGGTAAGCGCATGTTAAATATTTCCGGGTTAAATGAAGGGCTTGTTTTAGATCATATTCCTTCTGGTAAAAGTATGGATATTTATAATTATCTGGGACTTGAAAAGTTAGATTGTGAAGTTGCGATCATTAAAAACTGCCGCAGCAATAAGATGGGGAAAAAAGACATCATTAAGATTGAAGGCGGAATCGACTTGATCGATCTGGATGTTTTGGGCTTTGTGGATCCGGGTATCACAGTCAATATTATTCGGGACGGTATGATTTCGGATAAGAAAAAACTGATGCTTCCGAAGAAATTGACAAATGTTGTGAAATGCAAGAACCCTCGTTGTATTACTTCAATTGAACAGGAATTGCCTCATGTCTTTTTCCTGGCAGATTCGGAGACAAAAGTTTACCGCTGTCTGTATTGTGAAGAAAAATATTCCAGCAGAAGAAAAAAGTAAACGAATTTAAAATGAAAATGGAATGATTTCCATCAATCCAAATGGAATTTTCTGAATAGAATTTTTCTAATTTAAAACTCCTTTTTCAGCAGATTGTTGCTGAAAAAGGGGCTTTTCACTTTTTAAAAAACAAAACACAAAAGGACGAATAAAATGCTTGATTATCTTTATTTACTTCCGGGAATCTTATTAGCTATTTCTTTGCATGAATTTGCGCATGGCTGGGTTTCCTGGAAATTAGGGGACCCGACACCAAAGCAGGAAGGACGTTTGTCGATCAATCCTTTGCGGCATTTGGATCCGGCAGGAGCGGTGTGTATGCTGCTTTTTCGGATGGGATGGGCGAAACCGGTTATGATTAACCCCTGGTATTATAAAAATCGAAAAGTTGGGGTTGCATTGGTTAGTTTAGCAGGTCCGTTGATGAATCTGTTGACGGGGACTCTTAGTATGTTTGTAGTCGTATGGATGAATATTGCAGTCTATACAGGGACTTTGAAAGCAACCGCTTTTGTAGAAGCGGTGTATTTGGTCTTATTCTATTTTTCTCAGCTAAGTATCAATTTGGCTGTATTTAATTTGATTCCGCTGCCGCCTTTAGATGGATCGAAGATTTTCGGTATCTTTTTACCGGATTCGATCACCGATTGGCTGGAACAGCATCATAATTACTGTATGATCATTTTGATGGTTGCTTTATATCTGGGATTTTTAGATGGTCCGATTTTTGGTATTTATCAGTGGATTTATGACGGAATCGGTGGTATTGCCGAATCGGTCTTTCTCCATTTTATGATCGGAACGATTTAAGTTTTATCTTTGATCCAGGATGTAGTATGAGAGAAAACGTCGTGTATCATTAGGGGATATACGATCGGGAAACGTTGTGCATCATAGGAGCAAGAAAAGAGCGATGGTGGAAATTAATTTTCCGTCATCGCTCTTTTCGTTCTATCAATCTTTCTTTCGTTTCATTTCCTGGACGTTTGGTCGGAAATTCTACTCTGTGTTTACTTGACTTCTTCTGTTTCTGTTGCAGCTTCTGTTTCGAATGCTGCAGCTTCAGAAGTTTCATTTGCTGCTGTATTGCTTGTCTCCGTGCTGCTCTTTGCAGATACTGCGGAGGAGTCCTCTGTCGGTGCCTGGGAAGCTTGTGTTGTTTCTGCCGCAGGAGTTTCTTTTACAGAATCCGTTTGATCTGCTTTGGGTGCTGCAGAAGCGGAAGTTTCAGGCATTACAGAAGGAGCTTTTTTTGTAACAGTTTCCTGTGTTTCTTTTGAAACTGTGGTAGAAGCGGTATTTGCTGTCGTGTTCGCTGTTTCGTTCTTTACAGCAGTTGTTGTGCTGTCTGCTTTTGCAGGCTGTTTAGATGCGGCAACTGCAACGCTGGTATCAACATAGCAGACCATCTTTGTGCTGTTGGAATTTGCACTTTGTGTGATGCTTTTGGATGAATTTTTACGGAATGCTTTCACATAATAGCTGTAATCTACACCGCTTTTTGCTTTTTCATCCTGGAAAGATTTTGTGCTCTGCTTTGAAATTGTTTTCAAAAGAGAATAGGAGCCGCCTGTTGCTTTTCGGTATACCTGATATCCGGTTGCATATTTGACGGCACCCCAGGAAACCTGAATTCCCTTGCTGTTATCTGCTGCTTTTACTTTAGAAGGAGCGGCTAATTTGGTAGCAGCGGTCATTCCTAACGTATTATAAGCACCTGTTTTAGAGCCAGAATATGCTTTTACCGTATAAATATAATCACCTGCATATGCAGTTTTGTCGGTATATGTAAGGGTATTTTTGCTTTTAATGGAGGCAATCTTCTTATAAGAACCGCCCACTGTCTTACGATATAAGTAGTAGCCGCTTGCATTGCTTACTTTGTTCCAGGAAATTTTGATAGCAGTATTGCTGGTAGAAGAAGATTTTGCTTCTACAGAGGTCAGCATCGGTTCCTGTAACGAATTGGAAACTTTTACAGTCGGACGCGCGATCAGTACGATATTTTTGGTAGAATAGTTTCTTTTTACAACACCAACGCGAGAGTTTGCAGCTTCTACGGTTTTGCCATTGCCTACGTAAATAAGGGCATGGGTAATGTTGCGATAACGACCATTGGAATAGCCGGAGGTATAAATCAGATCACCGGGTAATAATTCTTTAGAAGATACGCCGGAATAGGATACTACTTTATAGGTTTTGTTTAAGATACTTGCACCGGATGCAGCAGTCGGTGCCCAATTTGTCTTGCCGCCGATATAGAGTCCGGAATTGGAGTAGGCACGCCATACTAAAGAACCGCAGTCATAATAACCTTTAGACATACGTTTTGCCTGGCTGTAACGGCAGCCAACTGCATTATTGGCATAATTCACAGCTTGATAAGCGGTTTTGGAAACGACTTCTACTTTTAAGGTCAGCTTCTTGCCGTTTACTTTCGCATAAATATTGGTAGAACCGATGTTGTTTGCGGTTACTTTACCGGAAGAATTCACAGAGGCGATATTGGAATTGGCAGAACTCCAGGTTACTTTGCTGGAAGAACCGCTTACTTTAGCGGAATAGCTCTGGCCTGTATACATGCATTTATAAGATGCGGATAAGGAATTGGATGCTGCAGAAGCTTTGATCTCTGCTGTCTGGAATACACCAGCAAAGATGACTAAAACCAACACGGCAAATGTAGCAACTAATTTCTTTCGTCTCACGATATTTCCTCCTAATAGTTCAATTTTTACATATGATGAATTTCGAATCGTTTATTCTTGAAATGTTAAGTAAATGTTAAATAAGTGTTTCGTTTTTTATCCTTAAGGAGTATACAATATTTTTGAAAAAAAATCTACCCCCTTTTTTAAAAAAAAGTTAAAAAAATTGTAACATTTATCACGAAAGCAAACATATGTACTAAAAAAGCATTGCCAAATACAGGGAAGTGTGGTAGTATTAGCAGGATTGAAAAAAAGAGTACATAATTATTTATGCACTCTTTTTCTTAGAAAGCTCCTGGCGAGATCAAAAGATTACGTCCAAAGCTGCTTTTAAAGCAGTCGATAATTGGTGATCGTCTGATTTTTTAAAAGTTCCCATAAAGCATCTGCCAGTGTCGAGAGGGTGGAATAGCGACCTTCCAATTCCTCGCAAAGGTAGAGAGAAGCAAAGGGAAAGTAATGCACCTGAAAAATCTGACCAGATTGGCATTGAATTTCGATAACCGGCTCGTCATCTTCTTCTTGGATCGCTTCTTGTAATAAGGTATCCAGTTTTTCCAGAAACGTATGCTTCTGGCAGCTGTTTTTTACGACCCAGACAGGAATCCCGTCTTCAATGATGGTAATCCATTCCTGGGTTTTGCCGTTTTTAACAGTAGTGAGTGTAAGGGTATCCTGGTTCATTGTGGCATCTCCTGTTCCAGGCCATGAGCGAATACTTCACACAGATCGCGCATACAAGCATCTTCATCATGACCGTCGCATTCCAGTTCTACCTCGGTTCCGCATGTGAGTGTGGCAGATAGAATATGCATCATACTTTTTACATTGATATTGTAATGCTTGTAGTAGATTGTTATTTTGCATTCAAACTGTCTGGCGTGATTGGATAAAATCTGGGCAGGATCCACGTTTAAACCGGATGGATTGGTGATCGTGATGTGTTTCCGTATCATGATGAACTCCTTCCGTTGTTTCGTGGCTTTAAAAGTCGATAGACGAATCTGTCAGGGCTTTTATGATAATATAGGAGGATTGTGCATGCGTACAGCGCGCAGCAATCCGTAACTATCATAGTTAGGGGCTTTTGGCCTCATCACCATAATATTATAAAATAGGTTGTAATATTTTACAACTGAAAGAAAGGGGAAATTTACCCATGAATCAATATAATGCAGATGCAATTACCGTTTTAGAGGGATTAGAAGCGGTTCGAAAACGACCGGGAATGTATATTGGCAGTACTGGAAGTCGGGGGTTGAATCATCTGATCTATGAAATTGTAGACAATGCTGTTGATGAACATCTGGCTGGTTTTTGTGATCGGATCGAAGTGACTTTGGAACAAGACGGTTCGGTTACAGTAACGGATAATGGACGGGGGATTCCCGTTGATATGCATCAAAAAGGTGTGTCAGCTGAGCGTGTAATCTTTACAACACTTCATGCTGGCGGTAAATTTGACAATAATACGTATAAGGTTTCCGGTGGACTGCATGGCGTGGGTTCTTCCGTTGTGAATGCGTTATCAGAATGGATGGAAGTGACAGTCTGGAAAGATGGATTTATTTACCAGGATCGTTATGCATATGGACAGCCGGATCTGGAATTGCAGGATGGTCTTCTTCCGACAATTGGAAAGACGCGAAAAACAGGTACTTCCATTCGTTTTTATCCGGATCGGCAGATTTTCGAACAGATTCGTTTTAAAGACGATCAGATTCAGAATCGTCTTCATGAGACCGTATATCTGAATCCGGGCTTGACGATTGTTTTTACCGATCGTCGGGAAGGCAAAGATGCAGAGCCGGTTCTTTTTCATGAGCCGGAAGGTCTGGCACAATATATTAAGGAAATGAATGCGGGAAAAGAAACGAAGACGGATGTTATTTATTTTTCCGGTGAAGAAGATCATATTATGGTGGAAGGTGCTCTGCAATTTACAGCAGACTTTGAGGAGAATATTTTTGGTTATTGTAACTGTATCAATACTTCCGAAGGTGGTACGCATATTACTGGTTTTAAATCGAAGTTTACGATGATCATCAACAGTTATGCGCGGGAATTGGGAATTTTGAAGGAAAAAGATGCCAATTTTACCGGACCGGATACGCGCTGTGGTATGACAGCTGTTTTGGCAATCCGTCATCCCGATCCTCTTTTTGAAGGACAGACAAAAACCAAATTGGGCAATTCCGATGCGGCAAAGGTTGTAACGGCCGTAGTCGGTGAACAGTTACAGCTGTATTTTGATAAAAATTTAGAGACGTTAAAGGCTGTTATTTCCCGTGCGGAAACCTCTGCTCGGATTCGCAAGTCGGAGTTAAAAGCGCGCAATACGGTATTGGGAAAAAGTAAATATTCCTTTGATTCCAATGGAAAACTGGCAAACTGTGAAGGCAGAGATCCCTCGAAGAATGAGATTTTTATTGTGGAAGGGGATTCAGCAGGCGGTTCTGCGAAGATGGCAAGGGATCGGAAATACCAGGCAATTTTGCCGATCCGCGGTAAGATTTTAAATGTCGAGAAAGCTTCGATGGATAAAGTTCTTGCGAATGCTGAGATTAAAACGATGGTGTTGGCATTTGGCTGCGGATTTTCCGAGGGCTATGGAATGGATTTTAATATTGAAAAATTAAAATATGACAAGATTATTATCATGACCGATGCCGATGTCGATGGTGCGCATATTAGTACACTGTTATTGACATTCTTTTATCGGTTTATGCCGGAACTGATCTACCAGGGACATGTTTATCTGGCAACGCCGCCTCTTTATAAGGCAGTTCCAAAGCGTGGTGCGGAGGAATATTTATACGATGATGCAGCCTTAGAGAAATATCGAAAGACGCATAAGAATTTTATTTTGCAGCGTTATAAAGGTCTTGGTGAGATGGATGCGTCACAGTTATGGGAGACTACTTTGAATCCCGAAACAAGAGTCTTGAAGCAGGTGCAGATTGAAGATGCGCGGATGGCGAATGAAGTGACTCAGATGCTGATGGGAAGCGAAGTTGCGCCCCGACGGGATTTTATATTTGAGCATGCAGAAGAAGCAGAGCTGGATGTATAGGAACGGGAGGAAAAAATGGATACAAAAATGCAGCAAACCGATTATTCGGAATGTATGAGACAGTCTTATTTAAATTATTCGATGAGCGTAATCACTGCGCGAGCCTTGCCGGATATTCGGGACGGATTAAAACCGGTACAGCGCAGAACGCTTTATGCGATGCATGAGCTGGGTTTGAGTTCGGATAAGCCGCATCGAAAGTGTGCTCGTATCGTCGGTGATACGATGGGTAAATATCATCCTCATGGTGATTCTTCGATTTATGAAGCGTTAGTGGTTATGTCACAGGATTTTAAGAAAAATGAACCGCTGGCGCAGCCGCATGGTAATTTTGGTTCGATTGAAGGCGACGGGGCAGCTGCGATGCGATACACAGAAGCGCGTCTTCAAAAACTGACCGAAAAGGTGTATCTGGCAGATCTGGAAAAAAATGTTGTAGATTTTACCCCTAATTTTGATGAAACCGAAAAAGAACCGGTTGTTCTTCCAGTTCGGATTCCTAATATTCTTGTCAATGGAGCAGAAGGAATTGCGGTTGGTATGACGACGAATATTCCTTCACACAATTTAGGGGAAGTGTTAGAATGCGCAAAGGCATATATTGACAATCCGAAAATTTCGGTACAGGAACTGCTTCAGATTATGCCGGGACCTGATTTTTCAACCGGAGGAATCGTAGCCAATCAAGAAGATCTGCTGGAAATCTACGAAAAAGGAACTGGAAAGATCCGTCTTCGCGGTAAAGTCGTGGTAGAAGAAGGCAAACGCCGAACTGATCGGGACAAGCTGGTCATTACAGAGATTCCGTATACGATGATCGGGGAAGGTATCCGTCGTTTCCTTTCCGATACCGCACAATTAGCAGAAAGTAAGAAACTGCCGGAAATCGTTGATATTTCGAATGAATCCTCCAAAGAGGGCATCCGTATTGTATTGGAACTGAAAAAGGGCTCAGATATCGAGCGTGTGAAAAATATTTTGTTTAAAAAAACGCGGCTGGAGGATACCTTTGGCGTTAATATGATCGCAATCGCAGATGGACGGCCGACTTTATTTAGTTTGAAATCCATCTTAAAACATTTTTTGGATTTTCAGATTGAATTAAATCAACGAAAATATACCTGGATGCTGAACGAAGAAAGAAAGAAAAAAGAGATTCAGGAAGGTTTGATTCGTGCCGTGGACTGCATCGATCTGATCATAGAGATTATTCGAGGAAGTAAGACACAGGCACAGGCAAAAGCTTGTCTGATGGGAGATGTTTCCAGTGTCACCTTCCGCCATCAGGAATCCGCAGAAGAAGCGAAAAAACTGGACTTTACAGAGCGTCAGGCACAGGCAATCCTGGATCTGCGCTTATCGCGTTTGATCGGTCTGGAAATTTTAGCATTAAATAAGGCTTATAAAGAAACTTGCACTAAAATTCGCCGTTATGAAAAGATTTTAAGCAGTCGAAAGGTGATGCTAGCAGCAATCAAAGAAGATTTGAACCGTATTCAGGCAGAATTTGCACATGAAAGAAGAACCACGATCACCTCTTTGGCACAAGCGCAGGAGATCAAAGAAGAAATCAAGGAAGAAGATGTCTTGTTTTTGATGGATCGTTTTGGTTATGTCAAAACAGTAGAAGCCTCTGTTTATCAGAAGAATCCAGAAGCTTTGCAGGATTATCGCTATGCATTCTTATGCAAAAATACTGGAAAGATTCAGATTTTTACTTGTGAAGGAAAGATGCACCAGATGAAAGTCTTCGATATTCCGTTCCAGAAATTGCGGGAAAAGGGCGTACCAGCGGATAACATCAGCAATTACGATTCTTCGAAAGAAACGATTCTCTTTGTGTGCAGCTGTTCCATGCAGCCGGAGGCAGAATTGCTCTTTATCACAGCGAATGGCTTTAGCAAACGAACAGCAGTTTCGGAATTTGTGACCAATTCGAAGACAGTAGCTGCTACGAAATTAGGCAGCGAAGATCGTCTCGTTTATGTAAATTATTATAATAATAAGAAACAAATCATTCTTCGTTCCGAAAAAGGCAGCTTTTTACGTTTCGATACCGAAGAAATTCATGTTGGAAAGAAAAACACATTAGGTCAAAAAGGAATGGCATTAGCAGAAAATGACCATATTAAAGATGTGTGGCAGATCACACCTGGGGAAGATACACATATTACGCTGTATGATCGGGAAATCGAATTAAAAAGAATTCGTTCTTCTTCTAAAGGCGGCAGAGGAATTAAATTAAGATTGTTGTAAAAATGTTGTTGACAAATAAGGCAAGTGGTGGTATCTTAAACATGTAATAAATGTTAGCACTCTTTAAAAGTGAGTGCTAACAATAAAAATGCATACTGAAGAAAGGGTGGTGAGGATGGAGCTTGACCAAAGAAAACTGAAGATCTTAAATGCGATCATTCAGACCTATCAGGAAACAGGAGAGCCGGTTGGTTCCAGAACGATTTCCAAGTTTACAGATTTAAAATTGAGTTCGGCAACAATCCGGAATGAAATGGCAGATCTGGAGGAAATGGGATTCATCGTTCAGCCGCATACTTCAGCAGGCAGAATTCCAACAGATCTCGGTTATCGCTATTATGTAAATCAGCTGATCGCAGAGAAAGATCAGCAGGTTTCCGAGATGAAGGATTTTATTATCCAACGTGTAGATCGTTTGGAATTGCTTTTAAAACAGATGGCACGCATCCTGGCCAATAACACCAATTACGCGACGATGATCAGCGGTCCTAGCTATTCGGATACGAAGCTGAAATTTATTCAGCTTTCTCGAATGGATGCCAATAAGCTGCTGGTAGTCGTAGTAGTAGATGGGAATTTGATAAAAAATTCGATCGTTCAGGTTACCGAGTCTATCAGTGAGCAGGATCTTTTATCACTGAACCTGCTGCTGAACAGTAAGTTAAATGGTCTTTCACTGAATGAGATTAATCTGGGAATCATTCGGGAAATCGAACTTCAGGCAGGTGAGCATGGTAAGATCGTAAAAGAAGTAGTGGATGCCGTAGCAGATGCCTTGCATGCAGATGATGCGGATATGCAGATTTATACGAGCGGTGCAACGAACTTCTTTAAGTATCCGGAATTGACAACAAGTTCCACTGCCAGCGAATTAATTCATACATTCGAAGAAAAAACCGAGTTAAAGGATTTGGTGAAAAAGGCGATTGAAGACTCTGAGGAGATGGAAGATGGCAGCAAAGAAAATCTTCGCGTGTATATTGGAAATGAGATGCCGACGCAGACGATGAAGGACTGCAGTGTAGTAACGGCTCGTTATGAATTACCGGACGGTATTAAGGGCACGATAGGAATCATCGGTCCGAAGCGGATGGATTATCAAAAAGTCATGGAAACCTTGCGACATTTGAATGCGCAGCTGGACATTATTTTTGAAGAAACGGATACCAAATAAAAGCATAGATTACAGGGAACTTCTTTGAAGGGAACTTTTGGAAAGGAATGAAACGGAGATGGCTGAGACAAACGTAGAAGATATCCTGGATCAGGAAGAAGCTCAGACACAGGAAGCAGAAGGAACATCAGATTCTGCGGACACACAGGAGATGACAGAAGAAACTTCACAGGAAGAAGCAGCAGAGGGCAATGATCCGAAAGCAGATAAAAAAGGCTTCTTTAAGAAGAAAAAAGATAAAAAAGACGAACAGATCGAAGAATTAAACGATCGCCTGAAACGAAACATGGCAGAGTTTGATAATTTTAGAAAACGTACCGAAAAAGAAAAAGCAGCAATGTTTGAAGTCGGTGCGAAGAGCATTATTGAAAAGATTCTGCCGGTTGTCGATAACTTTGAAAGAGGTTTGGCAACGGTAGCAGACGATGAAAAAGAAGCACCCTTTGTACAGGGAATGGATAAAACCTACAAACAATTGATGAAGGTTTTAGAAGATCTGGAAGTGCTTCCGATCGAAGCAGTTGGAAAAGAATTTGATCCCGTGTTCCACAATGCTGTGATGCATGTGGATGATGAAGCGGAAGGCGATAATATTATCGTAGAAGAATTCCAAAAAGGATATACCTACCGCGGCAGCGTTGTAAGATTCAGTATGGTAAAAGTAGCCAACTGATCGCAGCCGCAGCAGTTTATATAGAAGATTTAATAAGCTAACAGGTGGCATATTTGCCGTTTTATAAAACAGGAGGAATGAATTATGGGCAAGATTATTGGTATTGACTTAGGTACAACAAACTCATGTGTAGCAGTTATGGAAGGTGGTAAACCCGTTGTAATTGCAAATGCAGAAGGTGTTAGAACGACTCCTTCCATCGT
This sequence comes from uncultured Lachnospiraceae bacterium, assembly GCA_964613155.1. Lineage (GTDB taxonomy): Bacteria > Bacillota > Clostridia > Lachnospirales > Lachnospiraceae > TWA4. The sequence goes on from CAZTHP010000047.1 coordinate 19,953, forward strand.
TGCTTTTGCAAAGAATGGAGAACGTCTGGTAGGCGAACTTGCAAAACGTCAGGCTGTAACAAACGCAGAAAAAACAATTTCTTCGATTAAGAGACATATGGGTTCTGATTATCGTGTAACGATTGATGATAAAAAATACTCTCCTCAGGAGATTTCTGCTATGGTTCTGCAGAAACTGAAAGCAGATGCAGAAAGCTATCTGGGCGAAAGCGTAACAGAAGCTGTTATCACAGTACCTGCATATTTCAACGATTCTCAGAGACAGGCAACAAAGGATGCTGGTAAGATCGCAGGTCTGGAAGTAAAACGTATCATCAACGAACCTACTGCTGCAGCTTTGGCTTATGGTCTGGACAATGAAAATGAACAGAAGATCATGGTATACGACTTAGGCGGCGGTACATTCGATGTATCGATTATTGAAATTGGTGATGGTGTTATCGAAGTATTATCAACAAATGGTGATACCATGTTAGGTGGTGACGATTTCGATAACAAATTAACCGAATATATGCTGAATGAATTCAAACGTCTGGAAGGTGTTGATCTTTCCACCGATAAGATGGCATTACAGAGACTGAAAGAAGCAGCAGAAAAAGCGAAGAAAGAATTATCTTCTGCAACTACTACTAATATTAACCTGCCTTTCATTACGGTAACAGCAGATGGTCCGAAACATTTAGATATGACGATCACTCGTGCAAAATTCAATGAATTGACAAATGATCTGGTAGAAAGAACTGCAATCCCGGTACAGAATGCATTAAGAGATGCTGGTTTAAATGCTTCCGAAATTTCAAAAGTTCTGTTAGTTGGTGGTTCTACGAGGATGCCGCAGGTATCTGTTTATCTTCAAA
>CAZTHP010000048.1:0-20723 GCA_964613155.1 uncultured Lachnospiraceae bacterium
ATTACTTTTTTGAAAAAAATATTGCTTTTTTTGCGCTTGCGCTGGCTTTTTGGGAAAAGTAATTGTGTTTTGGGGAAAGCTTTTTACAAAGCATTTTGTCTGGAAGGTTTCCGATTACAAATTAACAGAATCTGTTAGGAATCTCATTATAAAGATATTGCACAAACTTGTCTTTACGTGCTACAATATAGCATGTGAGTGGAAAACAGAAACCCATAGACAACAGCTCGGCATTTGCTGGGCTGTTATGAATTTTGCATGATTGATAAGGGAGAAAAGGCGAATGAGAAAAACAGGTTTTGATAATGGAAAATACCTGGAAATGCAATCAGAGCATATCCGAAGCAGAATTGCCCAGTTTGGCGGTAAGTTGTACATGGAGTTTGGTGGCAAGCTGTTTGATGATTTTCATGCATCACGTGTACTTCCGGGTTTTATGCCGGATAGTAAGCTCCAAATGCTGCTGAAATTAAAAGAGCAGGCAGAGATTGTAATCGCAGTCAGTGCGGGTGCGATCGACAGCAATAAACGCAGAGGTGATATCGGAATCACGTATGATATGGAAGTGCTGCGTTTGATCGATCTGTTCCGAAGTGTGGGGCTTTATGTCGGAAGTGTTGTCATTACCCAGTACAATGGACAGCAATCGTCGGATGCATTTATCCGTCGTCTGGAACATCTGGGAATCCGTGCATATCGTCATTATTTAATTCAAGGATATCCTTCGAATATTCCGTTGATCGTAAGTGAAGATGGTTATGGAAAAAATGATTATGTAGAAACGAGCCGTTCTCTTGTAGTTGTAACTGCACCTGGTCCGGGAAGCGGAAAGATGGCAGTTTGCCTGTCTCAGCTGTATCATGAACATCAGAGAGGGATTAAAGCAGGTTATGCGAAGTTTGAAACCTTCCCGATTTGGAATATTCCGCTGAAGCATCCTGTGAATCTGGCCTATGAAGCGGCTACAGCAGATTTAAAAGATGTCAATATGATTGACCCGTTCCATTTGGATGCTTATGGAGAGATTGCGGTTAATTACAATCGTGATGTGGAAATTTTTCCGGTTCTGCAGGCGATTTTCCAGGAAATTTATGGCGTTTGCCCGTATAAATCACCGACCGATATGGGGGTGAATATGGCTGGAAACTGCATTTTTGATGATGAGGCAGTTCGGGAAGCATCGCGTCAGGAGATTCTGCGCCGTTATTATGCAGCGATGTGTGAGCAGACTAAAGGGGCAGAGAAGACAGATGAGATTACGAAGTTAAAGCTTTTGATGAATCGAGAAGGTCTAACACCTGAGGAACGCCAGGTCGCAAAGGCAGCAAAAGAAAAGGAAACGATGACGGGAGAGCCGGCAGCAGCAATTGAATTGCCGGATGGAACGATCATTACCGGTAAGAATCAGGAATTGTTAGGTGCAGCATCTTCCATGCTTTTGAATGCACTGAAGCATTTGGCGGGAATTCCGGATGAGATTCATTTGCTGGCATCTGCGGTGATTAAACCTGTACAGGATCTGAAAGTGAATTATCTGGGCAATCAGAATCCGCGTCTGCACACGGATGAAGTTTTAGTAGCGCTTTCAGTTAGCGCAGCAGACGATGAGAATGCCAAGAAAGCGTTAGCGTGTCTGCCGATGTTAAAGGATTGTGATGCGCATTGTTCGGTTATTCTGTCACCGGTTGACAATGATATTTTCCGCAGATTGCATATTAATATGACTTGCGAACCGAAGTATCAAAACAATCGTTTGTTCCATATGTAGGCAAGATGTCGAACGTTGATCGAGCGGTTCAAATGAGTTAAGAGGGGGCAGGTTCTGGAAATTGTTGGAACAATCGAAAATGGTTCAAAACAGAAATGGTGAAAACCAAAACGATTAGAAACAAAAAAATTAAGCCCCAAAACGATTTGAAAAACAAAGCGAATAAAATCGAAACGATTTGAAAATCGAACGAATAAAATCGAAGCGATTTAAAAAACAAAACGAGTAGAAACGGAATCGGATCTTGGAAAATATGTAAGCGCATATTCCCAAGAATCAGATTCCGTTTTTGATTATAGATAGGCGAGTGCTGTAGGTACGTACTGCGCCTTTTCCTTGAACAGGAAAACGTTTGTCTGCCTGACTGCCGCGTTAAAGGTAGAGAAATTCTCCAGTTTTACAACTTTTTACAGCTTTTTTTTGATTTGCCTTTTCAAAAAAGCAGAAAAGGGTGGATACTTGACTGGAAAAGAAAAGAAACCAGGAGGAGGATGGCTGGAAATTACGGAAGGAGAATGGCTGAAAATTACGGATGGAGCAGGATTGAATTTTCCTGTTCTTCTGTGACATAGCCAATGATCTCCGCACAAGGGATACAGTCTTTGAGTTCCGAAAGCAGTGCATGTCCATCTTTTTCACTTAAAGCAATCAGAAGACCTCCAGATGTTTGCGGATCGTATAAAATATCCTGCATAGCCAACGGAATCGAAGGGTCAGCTGTGACACCGGCTTCTGCATAGCGGCGATTGCGGTAAGCACCCGCAGGAATCAGCCCCATGTTCGCCATTTCGAATGCTTCTTTGTGATAAGGGATAGAGGCAGTGTGATAGTGAATGCTGACCTGGCTGCCTTGTGCCATTTCGAAGCTGTGTCCCATTAATCCGAATCCGGTGATATCGGTGCAGCTGTGTACATCGTAGGAAACCATTCGGTCACGTGCAGTTCGGTTCAGCGTTGCCATTTGAGCATAAATCTGCTTCATTAACGTCGGGTTATTGAGGATTTCTGCTTTCGCCGCTGTAGTCAGGATACCAATTCCCAATGGTTTGGTTAAAATCAGAACATCGCCAGGGCGGGCGCCGGAATTGGTCAGTACTTTTTGGGGATGCACGAAACCGGAGACTGCAAGGCCATATAATGGCTGAGAGTTTTCAATCGTATGCCCGCCGGTAATGATCGTATCGGCTTCATAGGCTTTTTCGTATCCTCCACGTAGAATCTCCTGTGTGGTTTCTTTTTTCATATCTGCCGTAACGCACATAACATTTAATGCAAGATGTGGCTGTCCGCCCATGGCGTACACATCACTAAGTGCATTGGCAGCTGCAATCTGTCCAAAGAGCCAGGGATCATCTACAATAGGCGGAAAAAAATCAATTGTTTGCACCAGTGCAGTGTCATCTGTTACGACATATACGGATGCATCATCGCTTTTATCGAAGCCGACGATCAGACGTTCATCATAGTGGGTCGGAAAATCAGACAGCAATTTGACTAAAGTACCCGCACCAACTTTAGCACCGCATCCAGCGCACTCTGCAAGCTTAGTTAATTTGACGGTTGTTTCCATAAAAACTCCTTTTCACTTGATATGTTTTTGATGTATTTTAAACTATTTTGTCCCATTTTCTGTTATAACAAAAAGCACTGTAAAAAGCAAATGAAAAAACAGGTAGAAATCAGAGGGAAGATTGCGTATAATAAAGATACTGTTTGCCTGGAAAATACAGAATTCCAAACAGGACGGAAAATTTGGAAAGAAAATCCAGGTAAATATTAGAAAATCATTGGAAAGAAAATCTAGGTAAATGTTAGAAAATCAAAAAAAAGAATCGTGGAACAGAACCAGATTAGAAAACGTTGAAAAAACAAAAAATGAAAAACAGAAGAAAAGGAGAGTATATGAAACAAACAAGAACCGTATGGAAACGGATGGCAGGATTGTTTTTAAGCATTCTGCTGCTGCTTTCGCTGGCTGGGTGCAGTGACATCGAGTTTATTTTACTGGAAGAAACAAAGGAAGATAGCGAAGATTTTTCTTCTTTCGAAAAAGACAGTGCGTTGGAACTGCATTTTCTGGACATCGGGCAGGGAGATAGTACTTTGATTGTCTGCGATGGAGAGGCGATGCTGATTGATGCTGGTAAAAATGATCAGGGAACAGAAATTCAGTCATATTTGGAAAGCAAAGGAATTACGAAGTTAAAGTATGCCATTGGCACACATCCGGATTCTGATCATATTGGTGGTTTGGATGTTATTTTGTATAAATTTGGTGCAGAAAAAGTGCTGATGCCTGATTATTCTAAAAACACAAAAACCTATGATGATGTTGTACAGATCATTGAGAATCAGCATTTGAAGCGTCTGCAGCCGGATGTGGGAGAGGTTTACCAGTTGGGAAGTGCAGAATTTACCGTTGTAGGGCCGGCAAAAGATGGGGACTATGGCAGTAATGCAAATGATTATTCCATTGCAATTTTGCTGACACATGGAGAGAATCGCTTTTTGCTGACTGGGGATGCTGAGGAAGATGCAGAAGCGGATATGTTGGAAAGTGGCATTGATCTGAAAGCAGATGTTTATAAAGCCGCCCATCACGGCAGTAAGACTGCAAATACAGAAGCGTTTTTGGCAGAAGTTGATCCAGCGTATGCGGTGATCAGCTGCGGAGAAGGAAACAGCTATGGACATCCTCATGCTGAGGTATTAAACCGTTTCCGTTCTATGGGAATACAGGTATTTCGTACAGATGAACAGGGTACGGTTGTGCTGAAAAGCGATGGAAAACAGATCGTGTTTAATATGTCACCGAGTGATTCCTGGAAAGCAGGAGAACCGGGAAGTGCTTCGCAGGCTACAGAAGAAACTGAGCGAAAAGCTGGTGTAAGTGGTCAGAAGACCGATCAAAAAACAACGACAAACAGCCAGAAGACAAACCGCAAAACAACATATTACATCAACACGAATACCGGTAAGTTTCATAAACCGGATTGTCGCTATGCGCCAGACAAACAAAGTGCTCATTGCGAGATTTCAACGCAGACGAAGTCGGCTTTGAAGAAAAAAGGATATGATCCCTGTGGCCATTGTCTGGCAGATTAAAAAGTGAAAATAAATCGAAAATTAAAAAAGTGCTTGACAAATACGAAAATCTGTATTATTTTTATGACATATTGAAAAACCGATGAGAAAGAGCAAGTAAGCTTATTCCAGAAGTTACAGAGAGCTGCAGAGGATGAGATTGTAGTGCGGAGGAGTAAGACTGAATGGACTTTTGAGGGCGTTTGCCGGGAACCGGACCCGTTATCCAGCCGGCGTGCATGATAGTGCATGGACAAAGTGGACAATTCGTCAATGTGAGTGGTACCGCGGTTTATAATTTGATATTTACCGTCTCAGGCAGTAAGCCTGAGGCGGTTTTTTATTTACGCGAGTAGCGATACTTCGTGGGATTCAGAATCCGATTGCTGGTCAGGCCTTTTATGAAATACATTGATGTAATCAAAGAATCCAATGCAAACGATGGAACTTAATGGAAATCTTCATTACAAAGTGATGAAGGAAGAATCTGATGGGTAGGAATCCTGGTCAGATTTCAGTAATATGTTTGAGATGGAGGAATGATGATGAAGAAAAGAATGACAGCATTTATGTTAGGCGCAATGATGGCAGTATCTTTATTAACAGGATGTGCAGGCAGTGACGGTCAGAAAGAAGGAAATGGCTCCAATAAAGAAGGCGTGTATACCGTAGGAATTTCTCAGTTTGCAGAACACGGTTCGTTAGATAACTGTCGTGAAGGCTTTTTGGCAGGACTGGAAGAAGCTGGTTTTACAGAAGGGGAAAATCTGGAAGTGATTTACGAAAATGCACAGGCAGACACCGGTGCAGCTGCTACGATAGCAGAAAGTTTTCGTTCACAGCATGTAAATTTAGTTTGTGCGATTGCCACGCCGGCAGCAGCTGCTGCATATAATGCATGTATGGATACTGAGATTCCGGTTATTTATACGGCGATTTCGGATCCGAGATCAGCAGGCTTAGCGGATGAAGCAGGGAAATCAACCGGCAATATTACCGGTACTTCCGATTTGCTTCCGGTATCCGAACAGCTCAATATGATCCGCACAATGATGCCGGATGCAAAAAAAATCGGTATTTTATATACGACAAGTGAAGCAAATTCAATCAGTACGATCGCTACGTATAAAGAGTTAGCAGGCGAATATGGATTTGAAATCGTAGATTCCGGTATTAGTGTGGTAAGTGAAGTTGAGATGGCAGCTGCTGATCTGGCTGGAAAAGTAGATTGCATCTGCAATTTGACAGATAATACCGTAGTACAGGCACTGCAAGTTGTTTTGGCGCAGGCAGAAGCAGCAAAAATTCCTGTATTTGGCAGTGAAATCGAGCAGGTGAAAAATGGCTGTGTAGCATCAATGGGAATTGATTACGTAGAACTGGGCAAGGTTACCGGAAAAATGGCAGCAGAGGTTTTAAAAGGCGAGAGTGAAGCTTCTGATATGAACTTCAAAACAGCAGAAAAAGCAGAGCTGTACGTCAATACCGCAGCCGCAGCACAGATCGGCATGACCTTAGACGAGTCATATATCCGTGATGCAGCTGAAGTATTTGATGAAATTGTGATTGAATAATCATGCAAAAATAGTTGATAAATGAGGGAAACATCGTGACATTAATATTAAGTGTTTTGGAACAGGGACTTATTTATGCGGTCATGGCAATGGGCGTATATATTACTTACAAAATTCTGGATTTTCCGGATATGACCGTAGATGGAAGCTTTCCGATGGGGGCAGCGATCGCCGCAGCGATGATCAGCAATGATATCAATCCGCTTGCAACACTTCCGATTTGTTTTGCGGCAGGAATTTTAGTAGGAATCTGTACCGGTATTATCCATGTAAAATTTGGAGTACGAGATTTATTAGCTGGTATCATCATGTTTACCGGTTTATACAGTGTTAATTTACGGATCGCGGGAAAAGCAAATCTTCCTATTTATAATAAAGTAACGATTTTTGAGAATGCATTGACAAAGCTTCTTCCGGAAGGTATCGCTCCGTATCGAAAACTGTTGATTATCTTAATCCTGGTGCTGGTTGTGAAGTTTCTTTTAGATTGGTATCTGAATACGCGTTCCGGCTTTCTGCTGCGGGCGGTTGGCGATAATGAACACATTGTAACTGCGATGGGAATCGATCAGGGCAATGTAAAAATCTTAGGATTGGCACTTGCAAATGGTATGGTTGCGTTGGCAGGCTGCGTATTTGCTCAACAGCAAAGATATTTTGATATCAGTATGGGAACGGGGACTGCGGTTATAGGTCTTGCAAGTGTTATCATTGGAACCAGCTTATTTAAAAATCTGACATTTTTGCGGGCAACTTCTGCTGTAATCATTGGTTCTTTGGTTTATAAAGCCTGTGTAGCCGTCGCAATCCGTTATATGGATTCACAGGATCTGAAATTAGTCACTGCGGTATTATTCCTGCTGATTCTGGTGATCGGACGGGAGCGAAAAAGGAAGGTGAAGAAAAATGCTTGAATTACAGCATATTCATAAATACTATAATCCAGGCACAGTCAATGAACTTTGCTTGTTTCAAGACTTTAATTTAACAGTTGCAGATGGCGAATTTGTATCGATCGTGGGAAGTAATGGCTCTGGTAAGACTTCCATGCTGAATTTGATCTGCGGAAGCATTGATCTAGATGAGGGTGAGATTCTTTTTAATGGTGAAAAACTCTCCAAACAAAAAGCACATGTCCGTACGAAAAAGATTGGGCGTGTATACCAGGATCCGGCAAAAGGAACGTGTCCTTCGATGACGATCCTGGAAAATTTATCCATCGCAGATAATAAAGGAAAGCCTTACAATTTAAAACGTGGTTTGAAAAAGCATAAGGTAGAGTATTACAAAGAATTGCTGCATGGACTGAATCTGGGGTTAGAGGATAAGCTCTATACAAAAGTGGGTGCACTTTCCGGCGGTCAGCGTCAGACCTTAGCACTTTTGATGGCAACGATGACACCGATTGAATTGTTGATTCTGGATGAACATACCGCAGCACTCGATCCGAAGACAGCGGAGATTGTTATGGAACTGACAGATCGGATTGTAAAGGAAAAACAGGTTACGACTATGATGGTAACGCATAACCTGCGCTATGCAGTCGAATATGGCAGCCGTTTGTTGATGATGCATCAAGGAAATGTAGTATTGGATAAATGCGGGGAAGAAAAAGCAACGATGAAAACCGATGATATTTTATCGGTATTTAATGAAATCAGTATCGAATGCGGTAATTAAAATTACGATTTTAAAAGGGGATGGAAATCACGCAAATCTGCGTGATTTCCATCCCCTTAATTTATGCGAGTAGCTCTTCTACTTTGATAGCTAGGAGACTTGTCTTGGAACACGAATACTGAATTTGCTCAGGCTTAGTAATGATAGGTCTTTTGTTTGCCAATCAGAAAGGCGATTGTTACAAGGACAGCAACCATTTCTGCGGCAACAATAGAAAGCCAGATACCATCGAGCTGCAGGAAAATCGGGAAAATAAGTACGGCCACAACCTGGAATAAAAGGCTTCGCAAGAAGGAAATCAGTGCAGAGGTCAAACCATCGTTCAGTGCTGTAAAGAAAGCGGAACCAAAAATGGCGATTCCAGAGAATAAGAAGGAAAAAGAGTAGAGCATAAACGCGTGTACTGTCATTTCCATTAAGGCTGCATCATAGCCGACAAAGATTCCCGCAAAGAAACCTGACATACATTCTGCCAGAGCAAACATAATAATTGAGAAAAATACAATGATAAAGAGGCTCTTTTTGCGTAGATTTTTTAATTCTGCGTGATTTTCTGCTCCGAAATGATAGCTGATAACAGGTGCGATGCCTGTAGAATAGCCGATAAAAATGGCGATAAAGATCATCGCAACATACATTAAAACACCATAGGCAGCAATTCCATCTTCCCCAGCATATTTTAACAGCTGGATATTGTAAAGCATGCTGACGATGGACATGGAAATGTTGCTCATCAATTCGGAAGAACCATTTGTACAGGCACGTAACAGTGCTTTTCCATCCATACGCGTTTTGACCAGACGCAGCAGACTGGAATTTGGACGAATGAAGTACAGAATCGGAAGCAGGCCGCCTACTGTCTGACTAATAGCCGTTGCCAGAGCTGCACCGGCTATTCCCCAATGGAAAACTGCCATAAATAATGCATCCAGAACCATATTGGTCACACCAGCCGAAACGGTGACGATCAGACCAAGCTGCGGTTTCTCTGCTGTAATGAAAAAACTCTGAAATTCATATTGGAGCATGTACATGGGCAGAGCAGCCAGGATGATCCGTCCGTAAATAATCGAATATTCCAGCATTTCGCCTTCTGCACCTAAAAAAATCGCAATCGGTCGTAAAAAAATGCAGCTGATGACAGCCAAAACGATACCGCAGATAATAGTGATATAAATGAAAAGCGAAAATAATTCCTGCGCTTTTTCTTTCTTTCCTTCACCCATTGTCTTGGCGATCAGCGCACTGCCGCCGGCACCGAACATAAAGCCGATAGAACCTAAGACCATCAAAACAGGCAGGATGAAATTCACCGCTGCAAACGGAACCTTTCCAACAAAGTTAGAAACAAAGAATCCATCGACAACACTGTAAAGAGAAGCAAATACCATCATCACGATCGATGGCAAGGTAAAATGAAATAATCGTTTGTAATTGAAATGATCCGAAAGCTGAATCTTCATAATAAGGAAATCCTCCTGTAGATTGTTTTGTTAAAGCTGTTCCATTTTTTTCTGGAAATCAGTTAAAAAACGATAAGTTAATTCGGTATAAAGTTCTTTTTCTTCCTTAGACCAGGAATCAAAAATTTCATTTTCAAATTGAATGAGGCGAAATGCTGTACGCTGCGCCAGCAATCGGCCTTTATCGGTTAAACAAACGCGTTTCTGTCTGCCATTTACCGCTTCCAGATATAAAATCTGTTCGGCTTCCAGCTTGCGAAGTGCAGAATTGATCGTTTGTTTGCTGATACCGGATAAATGGATCACGTCATTTAACAGGCAGCGGTCACCGATGTTGCATATCGTATATAAAATGGATAACGCACTATCACTGATTCCCAGTTTACGAGCGGCCTGATGATAAGCCTCACTAATTTCAGAAGTCAGCAGATTTACGCGTTTCATCTTGATCGGAATAAAATCATCCATAAAAATTATCACCTCCGAAAGTATGAAATCGTACTGTTTTGTCACTCGAAGCAGTATAGTATGATTTCGTACTTTTGTCAATCTATTTTTTTTATTTTTTTTGTGTCATCTGTTTTTCGCTGTTTTTTTTGTGAAGTTTGAAACGTTTTTGTGAGAGATTTTCTGATTTGCCGTGTATTTAGAGTATTGCTTCTGAACGCGCAATCGAGTATAATATGAAATGGCTCACGAAGTTGGTTGGAAATATCAGATTCGTGGAGATGGAAAAGCCGTTCATTTTAGAACCGTGCGATTCAGGGATATCTGGTCAGGACGAGCTGGAATTTTGCCCGATCCAATAGTATCCGATTCAATTTGCGATGACAAAAGAAGGGAGTAAACGAATGGAAAATAAAATTTTAGAATATGGTGATGCAGGTCAGGTTATCGAATTAAAACACCCTCTTATTCAGCATAAAATTTCAAAACTGAGAGATAAAAATACAGGTACGAATGAATTCCGTAAGCTGGTAGAAGAAATTTCTATGCTGATGGGATATGAGGCATTAAGCGATCTGCCGTTAAATGATGTTGAGATAGAAACTCCGATTGAAACTTGTAAGACTCCTATGATTGAAGGTCGAAATTTTGCGATCGTGCCGATTCTGCGTGCAGGTCTTGGTATGGTAAATGGTCTTCTGGCATTGGTTCCAACTGCAAAAGTAGGTCATATTGGTCTGTACCGAGATGAAGAAACACATGAACCTCATGAATACTACTGCAAATTACCGAAGCCGATCGATGAACGTCTGATCGTCGTAACAGATCCCATGTTGGCAACTGGCGGCTCCGCAGTAGCAGCAGTTGATTTTGTAAAACAGCGCGGCGGTAAGAAGATTAAATTTATGGCAATCATCGCAGCACCCGAAGGTGTAAAACGTCTTCGTGAAGCACATCCGGATATTCAGATCTATGTAGGACATCTGGATAGAGAACTGAATGAAAATGCATACATCTGTCCTGGTCTTGGCGATGCAGGAGATCGAATCTTCGGAACAAAATAAGGAAGTACTATCGAATATTTCGATACAAGGAATTAGGAGTCTGGATCAGAAATTGAAATCAAAATCGGCATAAAATCCGTATCACAGATTCCTGCTGTCTGAAAATATGGTATCATATAAAAGGATAGGACATGAAAAAGGAAGGACTTTCGCAGTTTCAAAAAGACTGCAGAAGAAAGGACTTCCTTTTTGTGTTTATGTATAAATTTTAAAATTCGTTTTAGCCGGTGATATCGGTGATTCAGAAGATTTGAGGGAATGATTGGAAAACAGGATGTCTTTAGAATGGATGAAATTTGAGGGAATGTTTGGAAAGCAGGATGTCTTTAGGATGAATGAAATTTGAGGGAATGATTGGAAAGTAGGATATCTTTAGGATGAATGAAGGGATGCAGATATTTGAAAAATAAAAAAACAGAACATCATTCCATGTTCTGTTAAGAAGCGCGAGACGGGATTCGAACCCGCGACCCTCGCCTTGGCAAGGCGATACTCCACCACTGAGCCACTCGCGCATATCGATTAAGCTGTAAGCTGTCGGGCTGTTCGCTCGAACAATAGATACTATACACGAGAATGAAGTTTTTGTCAAGAAGTTTTTTGAAAAAATTGATTTTTTTTGTAGAAGATGGTATGCTTGATAGAATGTGGAGAGGAGGGGAATGCTATGATTATGGCGATTGATATGGGGAATACCAATATCGTGATCGGGTGTATTGACGATGAGAAAATTTATTTTGTAGAACGTTTGTCGACCAATACTTCGAAAACGGATCTGGAATATGCGATTGCATTTAAAAATGTCCTAGAATTGTATCATATTGATGTGAAACAGCTGGAAGGTGCGATTATTTCATCTGTAGTTCCGCAGTTGGTACATGTGATCTGTCAGGCTGTGGAGAAAATTTTGGGGCGGCAGCCGTATGTGGTAGGACCGGGACTGAAAACTGGACTGAATATTTTAATGGATAATCCCCGTCAGGTTGGTTCCGATTTGATCGTAGATGCGGTAGCCGCGATGAAGGAGTATGGTGCACCGGTGATCGTAATCGATGTCGGAACAGCTACTACCATTTCGGTTGTGGATCGGAAGAAAAATTATATTGGAGGTATGATTTTGCCAGGTGTGCGGGTTTCTGTGGATTCGCTCTCATCGAGAACAGCGCAGCTGCCGCGGATTGGTTTGGAAGCACCGAAAAAGTGCATTGGCAAAAATACGATTGATTGTATGAAAAGCGGTGTGATCTATGGAAATGCGGCTTGTATTGATGGACTGATCGACCGGATTGAAGCAGAATTGGGCTATTCGGCAACGGTTGTAGCAACCGGTGGTTTGGCAGGTGTATTAATTCCGCATTGTCGGAAAAAAATTATTGTTGATCCCGGACTGATGCTCAAGGGGCTGAAAATTTTATATGATAAAAATGCATCGGAAAGTGAGCCAAATGGGCATTCGCATTCTGGCAGAACAGCAGGTGCATAGCGACAAACGGTACGTTTGGCAGAGAGACAAATGGTATCAAAAACAAAATTTGATAAAGCAGGAAGGAAAGAACGATGTTAAAAGGAAAATGTGTGGTACTGGCAGTTACCGGCAGTATTGCGGCGTATAAAATTGCAAATCTGGCAAGTATGCTGAAAAAGCAGCATTGTGATGTTCATGTGTTGATGACAGAAAATGCGGTGAATTTTATTAACCCGATTACGTTTGAGACATTGACGGGAAATAAGTGTTTAATTGACACCTTTGACCGAAATTTTCAGTTTAGTGTAGAACATGTAGCATTAGCAAAGCGTGCGCAAGTTGTGATGATCGCACCGGCATCGGCTAATGTAATTGGAAAGCTGGCATGCGGAATTGCTGATGATATGCTGACCACTACGGTTATGGCGTGCAAGTGTAAAAAAATGCTTTCACCCGCTATGAATGTCAATATGTACGAAAATCCGATCGTCCAGGATAATTTGGAGCGTTTGCGTCATTATGGATATGAGGTGATCGAACCGGCAAATGGCTATTTGGCTTGCGGCGATACCGGTGTTGGAAAAATGCCGGAGCCGGAAGTGCTGTATTCGTATATTTTACGGGAAATCGCGATGGAAAAAGATTTAAAAGGGAAAAAGGTACTGGTAACAGCAGGTCCTACACAGGAAAAAATCGATCCCGTTCGTTATATCAGCAATCATTCAACGGGAAAGATGGGTTATGCGATTGCGAAAATCTGTATGCTGCGCGGTGCAGATGTGACTTTAGTAAGCGGTCCGACGAATCTTGCACCGCCTCCGTTTGTAACCGTAGTTCCAGTTGTTTCGGCACAGGATATGTTTGAGGCCGTGACAGCACGGGCTGAGGAGCAGGATCTGATCATCAAAGCGGCTGCTGTAGCCGATTATCGTCCGGCTGTGACTTCCGATGAAAAAATCAAGAAAAAAGACGGGGATCTGTCCATTGGATTGGAACGAACACAAGATATTTTAGCCTATCTGGGAGAGCATCGAAAAGAAGGACAGAAGTTGTGCGGTTTTTCGATGGAAACCAGCAATATGTTGGAAAATTCCCGCAAGAAGCTGGAGAAAAAGCATGTCGATATGATCGCAGCGAATAATTTAAAGCAAGAAGGGGCAGGCTTTGGTACGGATACGAATTGTTTAACCTTGATTACTGCGAAGGAAATCAAAGAACTTCCGATGTTATCAAAGGAAGATGCGGCAGCAGCTTTGATCGATGAACTGTTGAACATGTAGACGGTAAAATTCGTGCTGGATGTGAGCGTAGGTGCATCTTGAGAAAAACTTCTCAAAAAGCAGATGTTTTGGAGCCAAGCGATCAAAAAAATGGATGTTTTAGAGTAAAACGATCAAAAAAACAGTTGTTTTGGAGTGAAACAATCGAATGAAACGGATGTTTTAGAGTAAAGCAATCGAACAAAACGAATGTCTTGGAGTAAAGCAATCGAAACAAAGCAGATGTTTTTGAGTAAAGTGATTGAATAAAGCAGGGAGTATAGAACTTGCTGGAATGAGTTTGGTGCCAAATGGTCAAATGGACTTTGTGAAAATAGAATCGGCAATTTTATCTGAAAATGTGTTTTTTTAGTGGAAAAAATAGATAGTTGCTATAGTACCCCTGCGTTCTCGTAGGAAATAGTTGACGAAACTGCATAAAAAAGGTATACTTAAGAGGTGCCTTTTTTATGGCATATATACCTTATAGATTGGAGAGAAAATCTTATGTTAGAGTTGCAGGATGTATCTTACAGCGTGGAAGATAATGGTGTGCGCAAAGATATCTTAAAACATATAAATTTAAAGGTAGATGAACGTTTTGTTGCCATTACAGGCCCTAACGGAAGCGGCAAATCCACACTTGCAAAGATGATCGCAGGTATCATTACCCCCACAGAGGGACGGATTATTCTGGATGGAGTGGATATTACGGAGACCAGTATTACAGATCGTGCAAAGATGGGAATCAGCTTTGCTTTTCAGCAGCCGGTTCGTTTTAAAGGTCTGACTGTAAAAAATTTGATCACAATGGCAGCTGGAACAAAGCTGAACGTAGCAGAAGCTTGTGAATATCTGGCAGAAGTTGGCCTTTGTGCAAGAGATTATATTAATCGTGAAGTGAATGGAAGTTTATCTGGCGGTGAGCTGAAACGTATTGAAATTGCTATGATTTTAGCAAGAAGTACAAAGCTTTCCGTTTTTGATGAACCAGAAGCCGGCATTGACCTCTGGAGCTTTAACAACCTGATCAAAGTTTTCGAAAATATGTATGAAAAGATCAATGGCTCGATTCTGATCATTTCTCATCAGGAACGAATCTTAAATATTGCAGATCGGATCATCATGTTGGCAGATGGCGAAGTAAAAGCAGTCGGAACGAAAGAAGAAGTACTTCCTGATCTGCTGGGCGGCGGTGCCTGTCGAAAGATTGTACAGTAAGAAAGGGTAAAGGAGAGTTTTTCATGGATTCAATTCAGATGAACCTGCTGGAACAGGTAGCAGGCCTGCATGAAATTCCTGCAGGTGCATATAATCTTAGAATAAATGGTAAATCAGAAGGCAGAAATTCTTCTGCAAATATTGATATTGTTGGTAAAGAGGACAAATCTGGTATCGACATTATTGTAAAACCCGGAACCAAAAAGGAAAGCGTTCATATTCCGGTTCTTTTAAGTCAGACAGGTCTGCAGGATCTGGTATATAATGACTTTTTTATCGGAGATGATTGTGATATTACAATCGTAGCAGGCTGCGGTATTCACAACGACGGCAGCAAGACTACCAGCCACGAAGGTATCCATACCTTCCATCTCGGTAAAAATGCTCGTTTGAAATATGTAGAAAAGCATTATGGCAAGGGCGATGGTATGGGTGACAATGTCATGAATCCTACCACAATCTGTAATTTGGGTGAAAACAGCTACATGGAGATGGAAACCGTACAGATTCGAGGAATCGATTCGACTAAGCGTATTACCAAAGCAGTTCTGGAAGAAGGCGCAACTTTGATCATCAAAGAAGCACTGATGACACACGGTAAGCAGTATGCAGAAACGGATTTTACAATCGATATGAATGGTGAAAATTCCAGTGCGCATGTCGTTTCCCGTTCTGTGGCAAAGGAAAAATCCAGCCAGTTGTTTATTTCCCGTGTAAACGGCAACAATAAATGTGCAGCACATACAGAATGTGATGCGATCATCATGGATGAAGCCAGTGTAAGAGCCGTACCGGAAATTACAGCAAATCATCTGGAAGCTAGTTTAATTCACGAAGCAGCGATCGGTAAGATTGCTGGTGAGCAGATCATCAAATTAATGACATTAGGACTGACTGAAAAAGAAGCAGAAGAAGAAATCGTAAATGGATTCCTGAAATAAAGATGGATAGCTCTGTTTTTGGCGAAAGACCGTCGAAGACAGGGCTATTTGTATATGAGGTAAGATTGATATGGCATGGAAATTTCAATCGGCTCGTCCGATTTATCAGCAAGCAGCAGAAATTGTAGAAAAACGGGTGATGAGTGGACAGTATCCTTTAGGAAGTAAGCTGCCTGCTGTACGGGATTTGGCGACAGAGGCAGGTGTTAATCCGAATACCATGCAAAAAGCACTGCAGATTTTAGAACAAAAGGGTGTGGTATACAGTCCAAGTACAGCAGGACGTTTTGTAACAGAAGATAGGAACTTCCTGGAAGAACTGAAAACGCAGGTGATTCAGGATAAATTACAGGAACTGCATCTGCAGATGCAGGAATTTGGTTATTCCTCTGAGCAGATAGAGGCGTTTTTTAAACTTTCTTAAATGTTAATCTTTGAATGTTAAGCTTTCTGAGAGGTGTTTTTACGAAATATCAGAATTGCTGTAAAATAACGATGAGCAACACGCGCTGCGAGTTTTTCAAGTGATCGCGGTGCTCCTCAAATGCTTGTGCAAGCACAGCATTTTCATCGCTGCTCGCGTAAATAAAATAAAAGCTGAGAAGTCTTCTATCCATACAAGACTTTTCAGCTTTTGCAGTTTTCCGCATGTTTGCGGATGAGTGGACCTGGCGGGAATCGAACCCGCGTCCGAAAACCTGTCCATCCAAGTGTCTCCCATTACAGTTTCTGTTTTTTCATTCCCTCAGCCTTACGCCCAGAAACAGGCTTAAAACGTCAGTAGCTTCATAAATGCTTTTTACTCCGCAAAGCTTTGGAGCAAAAGTTCCTCACCAATACGATGCCGGTGACTTAGATGGTGAGCACTCTAAGGCCGACAGCTGCCATTAGGCAGCGTATGCTAAATTATCTTCAGCGTTTATTTTTAATTCCGTTTTGATACGCAGTCACGGTCTGCGAATGGCTGCTCAGACTTCAAAATCAGTACAAGCCCTGGTTTATATGCAGATTGCTGAAGCATATATCGTACTGCACATCTTAGCACGGAGAAAGTTATTTGTCAAGAGAATAATTGACAAACCTACAATAATTGAAAAAACTGTAGGATTACACAATTGAAAAACTTAGAGCTTTGCGAGCAGTTGAAAAACTTCAGAAGCTTTATGAAAAGCTGAAACCCTTTAAAAATTTGAACATGATCGTAAACAACAGAGTTTAAACAGCCAGAGTTTTACTGCGCAATCTGATAATTTCGTTCTCCAAAGATTGCTGTGCCGACACGAACCATGGTAGCTCCTTCTTCAATCGCGATCTCAAAGTCGTTGGTCATTCCCATAGAAAGTTCTGTCATTTCGACATTGGGAATCTGCTTGGCATTCAGCTGGTCACGAAGCTGGCGCATTGCCTGGAAATGCACACGGTTCTCTTCTGGATTTTCGACAAAGGGTGCAATCGTCATAAGGCCGCGAATCTGAAGGTTTGGAAGCTTGGCGATTTCGGAAACCAAGGATTCTGTTTCGGAGGCCGCGATGCCATCTTTGGAATCTTCCTGTGCCATATTTACTTCGATGAGAACCGGAACTTTTGCAACTCCTTTTTTTACTGCTTCTTTCTGGATTTCTTCTGCCAGACGAAGGGAGTCAACAGAATGAATCAAGCAGGTCTTATCGACAATGTATTTCACTTTATTGCGCTGGAGATGACCGATAAAATGCCAATTTAAAGGTTCTGTGATCTCCTCTGTTTTACTGCACAGTTCCTGTGCCTTGTTTTCACCGAAATCGCGGGTTCCGGTCTCCATGACCTCCCGAATCAATTCTACGGGTTTGGTTTTACTGACTGCAATGAGCAAAACATCTTCTCTGGCGCGGCCAGCACGGTCGCAGGCTGCTTGAACACGGGCTTCTACTTCTATTAAATGATCTTTTACCATATAAAATCCTCCTATTATGAGCACTAGGACGAAATTGAATCGTCCAGTATTTTTGCTGCAAGAGTAAAGCAGCATTGTCAAAACTAGCTTTTATTTTACACTTTTTTGAAAAGAAAGCAACTGATATTCTGGAAAAGGCAAGATATCTATGTTACAATGCAGGTAACATAATTTTGAATGAGCAGAAAGGATGAAATACAATGATGATAGAAGATTTATATCAGGTTCCAAAATTAGGCTTTGGTTTGATGCGTTTACCGAAAAAAGAGGGAAAGATTGATCTGGAAATCTCTTCCCGTATGGTAGATGATTGTTTAAAAAGTGGTTTTTATTATTTTGATACGGCATATGTGTACGATGCAGGCGAGTCAGAGTGTGCGGTAAAGCCGCTGCTGACAGACCGTTATCCGCGTGAGCAGTTCTGTTTGGCAACAAAATTACCGTCCTGGGAGTTGAAAACCAAAGAAGACCGGGATCGTTTATTCCAGATTCAGTTAGAACGTACCGGTGCAGGCTATTTTGATTTCTATTTATTACATGCCCTCAGTGCTGATAAGATTTCGATTTATGAAGATCTGGATTGTTTTGAATGGATGCAGGAAAAGAAGGCACAGGGCTTGATCCGTCACGCTGGTTTTTCGTTCCACGATACACCGGAATTATTGGATGAACTGCTGACAAAGCATCCGGAGGTTGAGTTTGTACAGCTTCAGATCAATTATGCAGATTGGGAGAATGAAGAGGTGCAGTCCAGAGGTGTTTATGAAGTAGCAAGAAAACACGGAAAACCGATTATTATTATGGAACCGATCAAGGGCGGTAATTTAGCAGCATTTCGAGAAGATGTCGGTCGTCCAATGAAGGAATTTTCACCGGACGCATCTTATGCATCCTGGGCGATGCGCTTTGCAGCGTCTCATGAGGGAATTTTAACAGTATTAAGTGGTATGTCCAACGAAGAACAGGTAGCAGACAATATTGCGGTGATGAAAGATTTTACTCCGTTAAGTGCCGAAGAACGTAAGATTATTCAAGAAGTTGTAGAACGTTTGGAACAGATTCCTACGGTTGCTTGTACAGGATGTCGTTACTGCGTAGAGGGATGTCCGCAGTCGATTAAGATTCCGGATATGATTCAGTATTTGAATCGAAGCCGTGTCTATGGCGATACACCCGGTACGAAACGTTCTTATCAGCTTACGGTAAGCGAAGGTTCCGGAAAGCCTTCAGATTGCGTACAATGCGGTCAGTGTGAAGAAGTCTGTCCTCAGCATCTATCGATTATGCAGGTTTTGGAAGAAGCAGCTTCTGTTCTGGAACAGTAGGGAATCAGATTTCACAGATGGTAGCTGACACAAAAAGCATAAACGATTAAATCGTAAAAAGAAGAGGCCTTTTGACGAAGTGGAAAGAAACTTAGTCAAGAGACCTCTTTTTTAGATTCCCCTGTATTTGAAAAGAGAAAGCAAAAGTGCAGTTCATGAAATTAAATTCAGATGCTAGAAGCTGAAAATTAAAATCCAGAATGCAGGAACTAGAAACTAGAAATCAAAATCCAGAACGCAGGAACTAGAAGGTAACGGTTAGAAGTTATAAGCTGTAAACTAGAACGGAACTGTTATAAGCTGGAATTTTTAATTTAGATAGATGCGGAGGCTGCTAACGATGAGGTGAGTGCCACGGGACTCATCAGAACACGGCCGGTTCCGCGGTAAACATTGACCAGACCCTCTCCGGAAGCAGCGGAACCAATCAGCGTTTTACCAGAACGTTCCACTGTAAATCGCAGGGATTCACTCCAGGCGATTGCCATATTTCCATCAATTTTTAATTCGTCTTCTTCCAGAATAAATTCGATCAATTCTTCTCTGGGAACGTTGCTTTCTAAAACGGCAATCCCCTGTCCGCGCAGAGCCAGATTAAATAAACCTTCTCCGCCAAGTGCTGCGGAAGAAAGATTACTTCGTGCAGTAATTGTCTGCTTTACGCTTGCTTCGCAAGCGAGGAACAAACCATCTTCCAGTACCATACCGCTTCCCCAGTCCGCAACATTTTCCAGTAAAATATATTTATAAGTCGGTTCCAGCATCAGCATTCCTTTTCCGGTATATTCGGGTTTGATCGCGCTTTCACCAGATACTTTACCTTTAATGGCTTTGCTGAACAGATCGCCAACGCCTTTGATACCGGTGGTAGCGGTAACACTGCCAGTCGTCCATTGCATTGCACCAGCCTGTGTGACAATTCCCTGACCATTTAAACGTGCCAGCACCTGACGTTTGCGAACACCCATTTCAGACATGTAATAAGATACAATGGCATTTGTGGGAGAGACACTGAGATCACGTTGATATTCTAAAACGGAAAAACTTCCTTTTTCTTCCACTACTTTTACATTTGCATGATTGAATAAATTGTTGCAGGTAATCATAAAGACCTCCTAAGATTGAAAAATAAGGAATCCGACTGCATAGCAGCGGGATGGTTCAAGGTTTTACAAGATAGTAGAGGAGCAGGTTTCAAGGTTTTCAACCACGTCAAAGTAAGTTTTCTTAATATCAGACCGTGCTCGCTCTTGTTAACCTAATATAGCAGTAAAAAAGAAAAAGAAAAGGTTGGGGTGGATAAAACTTCCAATTTTTCCATTTCTTCCATGATGCCAATCAATTCAGTGGGGAATACGGTCAAAAAAGTGGATGGTTACACGTTATGGGATGAGAAGCGAAATAAAAAAGGGAATCAAATTGGACGTGTGAGGGATAAAATCGGAGTTAGTGTATAATTTTAATTGGCAAAAATAAAGGGAAGAAGTAAAATACCTCTT
>CAZTHP010000049.1:0-16713 GCA_964613155.1 uncultured Lachnospiraceae bacterium
CAAGTCCACCAACTGCCCAAACTTTCCTTACCTTCTGAACAGCTTTCCGGTTTCCTGCGTATCTGTCACAGCCTTTCTAGCAATCATCTTCCTAAATTGTATTACAACTGCCGCAAGCCTTTCTGACAATCTTCTCACTCAATCTTCTCATTTTCACTTGTCGTTATCATATCACATCTCACAATAGAAAACAAGTGTTCTGGTTTAGTTTATATTTTTTTAATATTTTTTCTATTTTTTGCCCTTTGCTGTATTTATTTGCGCATAATTTTCATCATATCGCAAAAATACTGATTCTGCAAGGCAAACCCTCTTGCAATCCATAAACTTTTCTTGTAGAATGGAACAGTTCGGGATTGACTTTTTGATACGATTTACTTTTTCACGACCATTCCGACGGCAAGAAATACTATTAGAACAATTATAACAATTCCGGCAAACGAACTGCCCTGACAGAATAAGTTCATCACCCTGGGAGACCAGATGCCGGTGAGGTTTTTGAAGAAAGGACAAAATCATGATTGCTGCAAATAATGTTACTTTAAGATTTGGCAAAAAAGCCTTATTTGAAGATGTAAATATCAAATTTACAGAAGGAAACTGCTATGGTTTGATCGGTGCTAATGGTGCCGGCAAATCTACATTTTTAAAAATTCTTTCCGGTGAGCTGGAACCTACAAAAGGTGAGGTTACAATGAGTGCCGGTCAGCGTCTTTCTTTCCTGAAACAGGATCATTTCCAGTATGACCAGTTTACTGTTTTGGATACGGTTATCATGGGAAATCAGAGACTTTATGATATCATGAAAGAAAAAGAAGCTATTTACATGAAGGAAGATTTTACCGAAGAAGATGGCTTAAAAGCTGCGGAACTGGAAGGTGAATTCGCTGCAATGGATGGATGGGAAGCTGAATCCGATGCTGCTTCCATGCTGAACGGTCTGGGAATTGAAACAGAATATCACTACATGCTGATGTCAGAGTTAAATGGTTCTCAGAAGGTAAAGGTTCTGCTTGCACAGGCATTGTTCGGAAATCCGGATATCCTGCTTTTGGACGAACCGACCAACCACCTGGATTTAGATGCGATCGCATGGCTGGAAGAATTCCTGATCAACTTTGAGAATACCGTTATCGTGGTATCTCATGACCGTTATTTCCTGAACAAAGTCTGCACCCACACTGCGGATATCGATTATGCGAAGATTCAGCTGTATGCCGGCAACTACGATTTCTGGTACGAATCCAGTCAGCTGATGATCCGTCAGATGAAAGAAGCAAACCGCAAGAAAGAAGAAAAAATCAAAGAATTACAGGAATTTATCCAGAGATTCTCAGCAAATGCTTCGAAATCTAAGCAGGCTACTTCCAGAAAACGTGCACTGGAGAAAATTCAGCTGGATGAAATCCGTCCTTCCAGCAGAAAATATCCTTATATCGATTTCCGTCCGGAAAGAGAGATTGGTAACGAAGTTCTGACTGTCGAACATCTGAGCAAAACAATCGACGGTGTGAAAGTTCTGGATGATGTTTCTTTCATTCTGGGACGCGAAGATAAGGTTGCATTTGTTGGTTCCAACGAACTTGCTAAAACAACCCTGTTCAAGATTCTCGCAGGCGAAATGGAACCGGATGAAGGTTCTTACAAATGGGGTATCACAACCTCTCAGGCATATTTTGCAAAAGATAATACCGACATTTTCAAAGATGAGATGACCATCACAGACTGGCTGACTCAGTACTCTGCGATCAAAGATGCTACTTATGTAAGAGGCTTCTTAGGCCGTATGCTGTTCCCTGGTGATGCCGGCATGAAGATGCTTCCCGTACTGTCCGGTGGTGAGCGCGTGCGCTGCCAGCTGTCCATGATGATGATTCGTGCAACGAACGTTCTGATCTTCGACGAACCGACGAACCACCTGGATATGGAATCCATCACTTCTTTGAACAATGCATTGATCAAATTCAACGGTGTAATTTTATTCTCCTGCCATGACCACCAGTTTGTACAGACAACTGCAAACCGTATCATGGAAATCGTAAATGGTAAGCTGATCGACAAGATTACAACGTATGATGAATACCTGGAAAATGACGCAGATGCTCGTAAACGTATGATTCAGGAAAAATAAATCTTACAAAATCCTTTACAAAATCATATTGTAAAAACGTTTTTCAATACAAAAACCCCTTTGCTCCAGTTTTCGCTGGCCGCAAAGGGGTTTTTGTAGATTTTGTGTCCTATTACCGATTCACTTCTGCTTATTTCTGCAGCTGGCTCAGTCTTGCCTGTACCTGTTCCATCATCTGCTGATATTTTTCATATTTTGCTTTTTCTTCTTCAATTTTAGCAGCAGGGGCTTTGCTGATAAAACGTTCATTACTCAGCATACCTTTGGAACGTGCTAATTCTTTAGAAAGCTTCGCTTCTTCTTTCTGCAGACGTTCAATTTCTTTTTCAATGTCTACCAGATCAGCAAACGGAATATAGATATTAGCACCGGGGATTACTGCGGAAACTGCGTCTTCTGCGATTCCTTCTTTATCCGCCTGCACTGCTACCTCAGATGCAGATGCCAATGTTGCAAAGAATACTTTTCCAGCTTCAAAAACACGGCAGATTTCTGCATTTTCGGAAACAACGAAAACCTTCGCTTTCCGGCTGGGCGGTACGTTCATGGAAGTGCGCACGGTACGGATTGCACGTACTGCTTCCTTGATCGTTTCGATTGCATTTTCTTCTGCTGCAAAATTCCATTCTTCCGTATAAACAGGCCATTCGGATACCATGATGGATTCTTCTTCATCCTGCAGAGTACAGAAAATTTCTTCTGTGATGAACGGAATGAAGGGATGCAGCATCTTCAGAGAACGAATCAGAACCGTCTTCAAGGTCCACAGAGCTGCTGCTTTGGTGCTGTCTTCATCGTTGTACAGACGCGGTTTCACCATTTCGATATACCAGTCGCAGAATTCTTCCCAAACAAAATCATAAACCTTGGAAAGAGCAATACCCAGTTCATATTTATCCAGATTTTCTGTAACATCCTTCGCCAGGGTATTAACCTTGGAAAGAATCCATTTATCTGCATCGGTCAGATCGGCAAGTGAAACACCGCTGACATCAGCTTTATCCAGATTCATCATAATGAAACGGGATGCATTCCATACTTTATTGGCAAAGTTACGGCTTGCTTCTACACGCTCCCAGTAGAAACGCATGTCATTTCCGGGTGCATTACCGGTTACTAACGTCATACGCAGCGCATCTGCACCATATTTATCAATTACTTCCAGAGGATCGATACCATTTCCAAGGGATTTGCTCATCTTGCGGCCCTGGGAATCACGAACCAGACCGTGAATCAAAACGGTGTGGAACGGTGTCTGATCGGTCTGTTCCAGACCGGAGAATACCATACGTACAACCCAGAAGAAAATAATATCGTATCCGGTTACTAAAACGTCAGTCGGATAGAAGTAGTCCAGTTCCGGTGTTTTATCCGGCCATCCCAGTGTAGAGAAGGGCCACAAAGCGGAACTAAACCAGGTATCCAGGGTATCTTCATCCTGTACAGTCGGTGCGCCACAGTCCGGGCAAACATTTACCTGATCGCGGCTTACCGTCATCTTGCCGCATTTGGTACAGTAAAATGCAGGAATCCGATGTCCCCACCACAGCTGTCTGGAAATACACCAGTCGCGAATTCCATTTAACCAGTGCAGATAGGTTTTTGCATAGCTTTCAGGAACAAATTTCAGTGTACCATTGTGAATTGCTTCGATAGCCGGTTTTGCCATTTCTTCCATCTTGACAAACCACTGCGGTTTTACCAGTGGCTCGATTGTAGCACCACAACGGTCATGAGTACCTACATTGTGAGAATGCGGCTCGATGCTTACCAGTAAGCCCAGTTCTTCCAGTTCTTTTACAATCGCTTTTCTTGCTTCATAGCGATCCATACCTTCGTATTTCGGGCAAACTGCATTCATCGTAGCATCATCGTTCATAACGTTGATTTCCGGAAGATTGTGACGGCGTCCTACTTCAAAGTCATTCGGGTCATGTGCCGGTGTGATCTTTACAGCACCTGTACCAAATTCCTTATCTACGTAGCTGTCTGCAATGATCGGAATTTCTTTATTCATGATCGGCAGGATCAAGGTTTTGCCTACCAGATGGGTATAGCGTTCATCATCCGGATGAACTGCAACTGCGGTATCTCCCAACATCGTCTCCGGACGTGTGGTTGCAATTTCGATAAATTCATCACTGTCTTTTACCGGATATTTAATATGCCAGAAATGACCAGCCTGTTCCTCATGAATAACTTCTGCATCGGAAATAGATGTCTTACAGATCGGACACCAGTTGATGATACGGGAGCCTTTGTAAATATAGCCTTTCTCATAGAGACGTACAAATACTTCTTTTACTGCCTTTGAACAGCCTTCATCCATGGTAAAACGTTCTTTGGACCAATCAGCGGAAGATCCCAGCTTTTTCAGCTGATTGATGATCCGGCCGCCGTATTCTTCCTTCCATTCCCAGGCACGTTCCAGGAATTTTTCACGTCCCAGATCAGCTTTTTCGATACCTTCTTCTCTTAATTTATCAATAATTTTCACTTCTGTTGCAATACTTGCATGATCACATCCAGGCTGCCACAGTGCTTCATAGCCAGCCATTCTCTTATAACGGATTAAAATATCCTGCATCGTATTGTCCAGTGCGTGTCCCATATGCAGCTGTCCTGTGATATTCGGCGGGGGCATAACAATTGTAAACGGTTTTTTATTGGGATTTACCTGAGCTTTGAAATAGCCCTTTGCCATCCATTTGGAATACAGTTTATCCTCAATCGCCTGAGGATTATAATTTTTTTCCAGTTCTTTTGACATTTCATTCTCCTTTTATTGTGATGATATCAAGGGTAAAGGGGCGAAAACCACGGCGATCTTTCCTTTATGACATAGATTCTTTCATAACATAAATTCCTTCATAACAAAGATTTCTTTATGACGTAAATTCCTCCATAACAAAGATTTCTTTATGACGTAAATTCCTCCATAACAAAGATTTCTTTATGACATAAATTTCTTCATGACAAAGAAAAGCCCTTCTGCAAAATGCAGAAGGGCGAATCAGCGCGGTACCACCTTCGTTTGGTCTCTAATCCGTTAACGCCGGCTACGGGACTGCCTAGCAAGGTGCTTTACCATATTCAGCAATCCGGTTCGGGAGCTACCTTCCATCGACACTATTCCGGGCGGTCTTGCAGCCGGTGGACTGCCCTCTCTGCTGAAGCCTTCGATGTACTCCTCTCCTTCATTACCTTTATCAGATATGGCATAATTATAAGCACGTTTTTTTTGTTTGTCAAGATTGGAAGACTATTCTCCTTCCAACTCTAACTGCTTCTGATAAGTCCCTAAAATTAAATCCTGAATCATTTCCCGTGTTTCTGTGTTAATAGGATGTGCAATATCCCGAAATTCTCCATCTGCCGATTTTCTGCTGGGCATTGCAATGAACATGCCTTTCTCACCCTCCAGAATCTTGATGTCATGAACCACAAAAACATCATCGATCGTAATGGACGCAATTGCTTTCATCTTATTGCTTTTTTCACTGGAAATTTTTCTTACCCTCACATCTGTTATCTGCACGCGCAACTTTCCCCTTTCTTTATTTAGAACGCATTTGTAAGTCTTCAAAGATCCCTCACAGACAGCGTCGTTCTCATTTTATCAGTTAACCATTCCCTTCTCTTAGTGAAAATACCCCTGGCAACTCCCAGTCACCAGGGGTATCAAAAACATCTTTCCTTATAACTTTTACACGTAAGATGCATCCTGCTGCGCAGAGTACATCCAAGCAGATCAAACTGTCAAAACCAGCAAATACTCTCAAAAGCTTGCCAAAAGACGATTGAAAAGCGAGCAAATCTTACATCGGATATCGTTCGTTGTCTTCAATCAAAACCTGAGGTCTGCCATCTGCGATCCGTACTTCACCCGGTTTAATAGTTCCTCTGCTTTCAATTACGCAGTTTTCAATATGTGCATTATCGCTGATATAAACATCATTTAAAATGACACAATTTTTAATGATGCAGTTATTACCAACAAATACTTTCTTAAATAAGACGGAATTTTCCACTTCACCATTAATGATACAGCCGCTGGAAATCAGGCTGTTCTTCACGACTGCACCAGGATTATACTTGGCGGGCGGATTATCATCAATCTTTGTATGAATTTCCGGATACTGCTTGAAGAAAAAGTCCCGGTTTTCCTTCTTCAGAAAATCCATATTTAAGTCATAATAGGACTGTACATCGGAAATCTTCTGCCAATAAGTTTCCAAAGGATACGCATACAGTTTTTTCACTGCTTTATAGCGAACCAAAATATCATTTACAAAATCATAACGATCTTCTTCTGCACACTTCTCGATCAGTTCGATCAGCAATCTTCTTCGAATCACGTAAATGCCGCAGGATACCGTATCGCCCTGTGCAACCATCGGTTTTTCTTCCATATTGACGATGCGACTGCTTTCATCCGTCGTAACAATGCCATACTGTGTCAGATCAGCACCTTCCGGCATCTTCTTTGTGATGATCGTGATATCTGCATTTTTCTCGATATGATAATCGATCACTTTATCAAAATCAATCTTATAAACAGAATCGCCGGAAGCGATTACAACATAAGGTTCATGGCGTTTCTTCAAGAAATCCAGATTCTGATAAATAGAATCTGCGGTACCGCGGTACCATTCGCCATTCTCCGCTGTGATCGTGGGAGAAAATACAAACAGACCGCCTTGCTTTCTGCCAAAATCCCACCACTTTGAAGAATTGAGATGCTGGCTTAAGGAGCGGGAATTATACTGTGTCAGAACCGCAACGGTTTTAATCCGGGAATTTGTCATACTGCTCAAAGCAAAATCAATGCATCTGTAGCTTCCGCCAACAGGCATCGCCGGAATTGCGCGTTTCTTTGTCAGCACTCTCATCTTTTTATTGTTGCCGCCTGCTAAAATAATACCGATTGCTTTCATTTGGAGGCATCCTCCTTTACTATAAAATCACCGCTGTCCAGATAAGAGCCATCTGTATAATCCTCCTTCGTAGTCACACCGGAAATCGCTGTATTCACGCCGATGCGTACCCCATCCGGGATTACAGAATTCTCTGCTACTGTAACAATATCAGATGCATAAACCTTTGTACTCAGCTTACTTTCCTGATAAGGAAACTCAGTCGTACCCAGTACACAGTTTTCACCAATCTGAACCTGCTCTGCAATGATCGATTTGTCGATCACAGTGCCTTTTCCAACTGTAGTGCCGGACATAATTACAGAATTGCGTACTACAGCACCTTCTTCAATCACAACGCCCGAACCGATCACTGAGTTTGAAACATCACCATAAATCTCGGTTCCTTCTCCAATGATGCAGCGGTGGATACGAGCATCTGCACCGATATACTGAGGGGGCAGTGCATCACATTTTGTATAAACCTTCCAGAATTCTTCATACAGATTGAACTCCGGAATAATATCGATCAACTCCATATTCGCTTCCCAATAGGAGCTCAAGGTACCAACGTCTTTCCAATAGCCATTGTATTCATAAGCAAAAATACGCTCGCCCTGGTCAAAAATATGAGGGATGACATGCTTGCCAAAATCACATTCCGGCTGCTTGGAGGTAGCCAGCAAAGCTTCTCGTAATTTTGACCATGTAAAAATATAAATTCCCATGGAAGCTAAATTGCTTCTGGGCTCTGCGGGTTTTTCCTCGAATTCTGTGATCCTGCCGTCATCATCGGTCAGAACCAGACCAAATCGACTTGCTTCTTCCCACGGAACAGGCATTGTTGCAATCGTCAGCGCCGCCTGATTCGCCTTATGATAATCCAGCATGATCTCATAATCCATCTTATAAATATGATCTCCTGACAAGATCAGGACATATTCCGGATTATATGTATCTAAAAATTGGATATTCTGATAAATTGCATTCGCTGTGCCGGTATACCAGTTTGTGTCTGCACTCTTTTCATAGGGGGGAAGAATGGACACACCACCATGATTTCGATCCAAATCCCAGGGCATACCGATTCCGATATGAGAATTCAGACGCATAGGCTGATACTGTGTCAGTACACCTACGGTATCAATACCGGAATTAATGCAGTTACTCAAAGGAAAATCAATAATACGATACTTACCGCCAAATGCAACAGCAGGTTTTGCACCATTTTGTGTCAACACACCCAGACGGCTGCCCTGACCACCTGCAAGAAGCATAGCGACCATCTCTTTTTTTACCACGTTGTCACCTCTCTGCTGCAGCTTTCCCTCTTTATAAATCACCTTCTTCATCCGCTTAAAAAAAGGCTTTTTAGAGCCTTTCTATCCGCTGCGGCTGCGTCCGGACAACTTTTTCATAAGTGGAATCGCTGCGTTTTTATTTATTTTTTTAATTATATCATATTATTTTTATAATGTGAACAAAATTTTCTTTTTTAGAAAAGCGTCTTTGTATAAATTAACGTTTCTTTTGCGCGTTTTTCATCATTTTAAGGTATTTTCATCCTATTTTTTCCAACATTTATTTAGCAAATTTGCTCACTATATTTTCGACTCTTTGGATATAATTGATATTTTTTCTTTATTTCTCACCATCCTTTTCTGCATTTTTTTCAATCTCGAAAATGGAATCACATTCCATTTTGATTGTTTTTGCTTCTTTTTTTACCAATATACAATTTTCTTTTTCCAATTCAAAGACTTACTTTAGCCCTTCTTGTCTAATTCAAAGGCTTACTTTAGATTTCTCTTTTCTATTCAAAAGACTTCACCTAAGACCTCTCTTTTTCAAATCCAAAGACATACTCTAATACTACTCTTTTCTAATTCAAAGGCTTACTCGAAAACCTCTCTTTTTCCATTCTAAGGGCTTTTTAGAGAGCAAATTGCATTTTCGAATACGCAAATTTCGCTTAAATCGCTTGAAGATGTTGCACTTATAGTATATACTTATCAGCAAGCATTCAATTCATCCGTTTTATTGAAAGAATAAGGAATTTTACAGTTATTTAGCCTTACTCAGCAGTCTTACAGATGCGCAGATTTTGCGTATAGAAGATCAAAAACG
This sequence comes from uncultured Lachnospiraceae bacterium, assembly GCA_964613155.1. Lineage (GTDB taxonomy): Bacteria > Bacillota > Clostridia > Lachnospirales > Lachnospiraceae > TWA4. The sequence continues at coordinate 9,175 of CAZTHP010000049.1, forward strand.
GTGATACTGTATAAATATGGAGGGATTTTTTATGAATTTAGTTACTGTTAAAGAAATTTTCCGCAGTCCAGAAAAATATCTGGATCAGGAAATCACCGTAGGCGGCTGGGTTCGCAGTATACGCGGTTCCAAAACATTCGGATTTATTGTATTAAATGACGGAAGCTTTTTTGATACTCTGCAGATCGTCTACCACGATTCCGCTCCTAACTTTAATGAGATTTCTCATTACAATGTAGGTACTGCAATTATCGCATCCGGTACTCTGATTGCAACTCCAGAAGCAAAACAGCCTTTTGAACTGCAGGCTTCTTCTATTACACTGGAAGGTGCATCTACACCAGATTATCCTCTGCAGAAGAAACGCCACAGCATGGACTTTTTACGTACGATGCCGCACCTGCGTCCCCGTACCAATACATTTATGGCGGTATTCCGCGTACGTTCTTGTATCGCACAGGCCATCCATGAATTTTTCCAGAACAACGACTTCGTTTATGTTCATACACCCCTGATCACTGCAAGTGACTGTGAAGGTGCCGGCGAAATGTTCCAGGTTACCACGATGGACATGGCAAATCCGCCCCGCACAGAAGATGGCGCGATCGACTACTCCGAAGATTTCTTCGGCCGTATGACCAACTTGACTGTAAGCGGTCAGTTAAACGTAGAACCTTTCTGCATGGCATTCCGCAATGTTTACACATTTGGCCCGACTTTCCGTGCAGAAAACTCCAACACAGCCAGACATGCTGCTGAATTCTGGATGATCGAGCCTGAAATGGCATTTACAGACCTCAACGATAACATGAACGTAGCAGAAGCTATGTTAAAATATGTAATTCGCTATGTATTAGAGAAAGCACCGGAAGAAATGAAATTCTTCAATCAATTTATCGACAAAGGACTCCTGGCACGTCTGCAGAACGTACTGGATTCTGAATTTGGTCATATTACCTATACCGAAGCCGTTGATATTCTGATGAAGCACAATGATAAGTTCGAATATAAGGTAAGCTGGGGATGTGATCTGCAGACCGAACATGAACGTTTCCTGACAGAAGAAATCTTCAAACGCCCGGTATTCGTAACCGATTATCCGAAGGAAATCAAAGCTTTCTATATGAAACTGAACGAAGACGGCAAAACAGTTGCTGCTATGGACTGCCTCGTACCCGGTATCGGCGAGATCATCGGCGGCAGCCAGCGTGAAGATGACTACAACAAACTCGTTTCCCGTATGGAAGAACTGAATCTGAACAAAGAAGATTACGACTTCTATCTGGATCTGCGCAAATACGGCTCTGTTCGTCACTCCGGATTCGGTCTCGGCTTTGAACGCTGTGTTATGTACCTGACCGGCATGGCTAACATCCGTGACGTACTGCCTTACCCCAGAACAGTTGGAAACTGCGAGCAGTAAGTAAGTTTCCAATCGCATCATTGTATCACCTTGACATTAAGATATGATACGTAGGATGTCGTACCATTCTGATATTACGATAAGGTACGTATCATGTCATATCCTTCTAACATTAGGATAAGGTACGTATCATGTCGTATCCTTCTAACATTAGGATAAGGTACGTATCATATCGTATCCTTCTGATATGATATATGCATGAAAACATGAAAAAAGAGCCATTCTCCAATGGAGTGATCAATCTTCTTAATCACATCCTGAGAGACTGGCTCATTTTTTGTAAATCGCCTGCTTATTGAAATCGAACTTGATTTTCCTCTTATCAACTGACTTGTTTACAAATCTACTAGCATCTACTAGATTTTTTTAACTTCTAGTTTTAGTGAATCTTTTGCCTTTTTTACTAAACCTTTTGCTTTTTACCGTTTTTTGTTTCAGTTTTTATTTTTTGCCATATGTACGAACTGTATCATACATCGCTTCTAAATTTTCCCGTTTCACATTCTCAATTGATGCATTCGTTTCAAAGATAAAGCCACCTTCCGGTGCACCAATATCAATCTGGCGTTTCACTTCTTCCACTACCTGCTCGACAGTTCCATATTCCAGCAGATAAATCGGGAAATTTGCTGTAATACAATTCGTTTTTCCTACAGTACGTTTCGCCTCCTGCAGATCAATATTTTCAAAATGGATTACACATTTATTTTCCGGAAGACCGCCCATCTGTGCAAGTCTTGTGGAATAATTTCCTTCCGTATAAATAATCGGTGTTACGCCCATATCAACTAGTGCATAAATCACCTTCAAGAACGGTTCCCAATACAATTCTTCAAACTGTTTCGGGTTCATAAATCCATCCACACCTTTATGCATCCAGAACATCGCACGTTTTACAGGCATATCCGCATAACGGAAATATTGGAAATTTTGAATCTGCGCTGTTGTAAAATAATCAACGACTTCTTTCATTTTTTCCGGGCATTCCATCAGATCATCAAAGGTACCGACCGTCCCTCTAAAATAATTGGACAGCGTATCATACGGAACCAATCCAACCCCTGTAAACATCGGAGGAAATCCCATACCAAATAATGTTCTCTGCATTTTCTGAATCGATGCCTGCAATTCTCCCTGGTGCTTTGCCATTTTCAGCAGTTTTTCAAAAGCATCTGTCACCTTTGGATTGTACAGGCTATTAGCCATATGACCTGCTGTCATATAACCCGTCGGCAGCGGATTTAACAGATTTCCCAGTCCACTAAGCCCCGGAAAAACTCTCGGAATATATTTGTGCAGCATAAATCCCGTCGGATCTGCCAGAAATTCATCATATTCCTCTTGCTCCATTACTTCTAATTCATGAACCTGATAAATACTTTCATCCGCGACAGATGTATTCGGACGCCCCGGCCAATCAATGCTTTTCGTCTCTGCAATTTCCTCTACATATCCATCTACCATATTCGCCAGCTGACAATCCGGCTGAAAATCCTGGTGAAATTGGATGATCGCTTCTGCGGCCTGCTCATGATGATACATAGAATCCCGATAAGTCAAATTTTTGCTCAAACGATAAGGTGCAGATCCGCAGTTAAACCAGATAGGAATACGATCCGGTTCCTGATGTGCGATCGCATCATTTGTAATTCGTAATCGATAGTCAAATACTGTCTCAGCCATAATAGTTCCTCCTTGCTTGCATTTCCTGCACGTGTCCTACTGTATTTCTTTCCGTTATCTGTCTCTGTTTTCGTTCTTTCTCTCAGCTGACAAAGTTTCTTTTTCTAATTTTTATTCACTTTCGTAACTGATAAAGTTTCTTTTCCTTGTTTTTATTCTTTCTCTCAGCTAACAAAGTTTTTCTCTGTTTTCGTTCTTTCCCTCAGCTGACAAAGTTTTTCTCTGTTTTTGTTCTTTCCCTCAGCTGACAAAGTTTTTCTCTGTTTTCTGTTCTTTCCCTCAGCTAACAAAGTTTTTCTCTGTTTTTTGTTCTTTCCCTCAGCTGACAAAGTTTTTCCCTGTTTTCGTTCTTTTCCTCAGCTGACAAAGTTTTTTCCTCAGCTTTATTCTTTCTCATGTCATACAGAGTTTTTTTACAAGTTTTCATTCGTTTTCGTAATTAACGAAGTTCTTTTCCCTCTCTCCATGCCATCACTTTGCTTCTGCTGTTTTTTCTTCCTTCATTGCCCCATAAATAACAATTCCGACGATCAAGGTGATAACTGACATCAGCGCAGTTGCCACAAAACGATTGTAAACACTATCCCCGCCGACCATACCGCACATCGCATCTATTACATATTTCGACAAAAACATGCCAAGGCTCATACTTCCCATGATACAGGAAATGATAACAGGCGCATAATTTCGCGGCATTTTTGCGGTTGCATTTTTAATCAGGTGAGGTATACTTCCGCCTTTTCCCAGACCGATCAAAAAGGCTGCAAGGAAAATTCCCCATAACGACGTTGTAACATACACACTGATCGCATAACCGATTAGCATCGTTATACAAAAGAACGGAACCGTCCATTTTCCCAGTTTTTTACAATATTTCGAATACAAAGCACTGGATAAAATTGCGGAAACCGTTAACAAACAAGAGGCAATTCCTGCATGGAACGAAGTTCCCAATTGAAATTCCGTAATAATATAATTGGAAATGTAAACCGAAATGGTGTAGCAGCAAATAAAAAACATAACAAAATGCAGGCACATCAGCCAAATGGACGCAGGAATCTTGGACCATTTCACCGTATTTTCTCGTTTTACATTTTTTTCGATTGAGTCACTAGGACAAAAAACTAAAATTAAGATCAAAATCGGAATTGCCAAAAACCAGAGCAAATACGCATTCTGCCAACGACTGGCACCCAACAGACCGCCGATTGCTGTAACGATCAAAGAACCTCCCTGCATCGCTGCATTCGTATAACCGGAATATTTTCCACGTTCCTCAAAGGAATCTGTATACTGTGCGACAATGGAATTGGGAACATTCGAGCACAATCCAGATACAATACCAGCAAGTGCAGCTCCCAAATACAGCCAAATATAGCTGCATACGCCGCCGAACAATGCATAAATCACACCATCTGCAATTACCAATACCATCGCGCCGACCATTAGTGTCTTTTTTGAAATCCGCATGGAAATCGGACCTGTAATAAAGGACATGATCACACCAAATAATGGCTGAATTGTCATAATCATAAGAATTTTCTGTGCAGATACCCCCGCCTGCACATAAGTTTGAATCATATACGCTAAAACCGCTGACGTAACTAACCACATCATTCCGACGGAGGAAGCGGCACACGCACTTATAATCGCCTTTTTCTTCTGCGTCATATTTTCTAAAAACCTCCTACTTTCTTCTCACTTTCGTATTTCTTCTTGCTTTCAAAACTTACTTTCAAGATTTGCTTGTTCAAGCGTTACTTAAATCGCTGTACAGATCCGCTTTCGCAGGCTCTGCCACATAAGAAACATCCGGATATTACTGAAATTTTACTCGAACAAAACGCTCGTCACAACTTCTCTTTTTCGCCCAGTTTCCATACATTTTTCGTATGCAGCTCCATGCAAAAATAGAAAGATTCATAAAATTGACACTACATTTTCCGTATGATATATTGAAACCGCTGGAGGGATAAAAAGATGAACAGTATGCAGATTTCTTATTTTTTACAAGCCACAAAAAGCTTAAATTTTACAAAAGTAGCCGAAAAGTTTTACACCACTCAGCCTACGGTAAGTCGTCAAATAGCGGCTCTGGAAGATGAACTGGGGATTACGCTGTTCGAACGTGATAATAATGTCTTGCGCTTAACCAAAAGCGGTGCAATTATGGCTTTTGAGCTGCGCAATATCCGCGATCAGCTGAAATTTGCGATTGAGCGCGCGCAATTAGTCGATGAATCCGTACCGCAAAAACTTTCCATCGGCTATCTTTCCAATCTGGATGTCCAAACCTATATTTACCCATTGCTCAGTTCTTTTTTAGAAAATTATCCAAATGTCGAAATACAGCTTGCAAACGATACATTTTCTGAATTGAGACGCAAATTAGCTTCCAATGTATATGATATTATCATCACCTATAACTTTGAATTACCGGGAATGCAAAATATTCACTATCAAAAACTTTGCAGCGTAAACTCCGGCTTTTTATTTTCCAAAAAACATCCACTTGCGAAAAAGAAAAACCTGAACTACTTGGACTTTGAAAACACCAGCTTCTTACTTCTTCAGGAAGAAGAATCCTCTGGACGCGATACCGAACTTTACATCATCTGCAATGTATTAGAATTAAAAAACATTCGAATCAAACGCTGCGAAAATATCGATTCTCTGCTTTACCAGATATCACTTGGCCACGATATCACCATCGTCAGCGATGCTTTGCAGATCAGCCATAACCCGAACTTTATTCATTATCTCTATCCCAACGCAGGAACTCTGCCATTTCTCGCCTGTGCCTGGAAATCCAACAGCAAAAATCCTGCCACCTCCCAATTTACACAAACCCTGCCGTCATCTTGCCCCAGCAACATAAGTACTCTGTAAATACCACACGCCAGCCTTGAAAAAAACTTGACACGCTTCTCGATCAATGCTAAAATAAAACAGTAATCATTCTTATTATCTTGCAATTCATAATTGACAGCAATCTTCCGCTTCAATAGGACTGACAAGATTTATAAGCATCGTGAACGCAAGTTGAATCTTAACACCAAGATCGATCTTGTTAAGAACCATTACGTTCCACCTTATATTAACAATTGGAGGACCGATTTCCATGCTGAAAAACAGCCGACAGCGCAATTCTATCAAGGCGTTTCTGATCAACCGAACCGATCACCCCACCGCCAACACGATCTATCAGGAGCTTCGGAAGGAATACCCCAACATCAGCCTTGGGACAATTTACCGAAACTTAAACCTGATGTGCTCCTTAGGAGAAATCCGACGGATCAGCTGCGGTGAGGAGTCCGATCGTTTCGATGGAAATGCCGCTTCTCATTATCATCATATTTGCAGAAAATGCGGTGCTGTACACGATATTCCCATGCAGATGATCGACAGCATCTCAGCACTTGCACAAAATTTTACAGAGCACGAAATCACGGAACACGAGACATATTTTTACGGAATCTGCAAAGACTGTAAAGAACATGTTTTATCCGCTGCTAATCTGTAGCTATCGCGCCTCTTTTCAGACGTTTTTCATTCCGAAAAATCCAGGAAAAACATCTGTGTAACCATTCAGAGCAAACTTCCAAAATGCTTGCCTCTGAACAATTACCCATCTGGAAAAAAGCGTCAAATTAATTTTATAAAAAGCTTGACAGTCATTACAATGTATGATAAAGTTAAGCCATAAACAGGAATCATTACTGTTTAGCAATAATAAATCAAGTACAATAAACATCATTTATAATATAAAATAAAAAGGAGAATCTATTTATGAAGAAATTTGTATGTATGGTATGTGGTTATGTAGCAGAAGGCGAAGCAGCTCCCGAAGTCTGTCCCGTATGTAATGCACCTGCTTCCAAGTTCGTAGAACAGGGCGAAGAAATGACATGGGCTGCTGAACACGTTGTTGGTGTAGCACAGGGCTGCAGCGAAGATATCATGGAAGATTTAAGAGCAAACTTCACAGGTGAATGTACAGAAGTTGGTATGTACCTGGCAATGGCAAGAGTAGCTCATAGAGAAGGTTATCCTGAAATCGGTCTGTATTACGAAAAAGCTGCTTGGGAAGAAGCAGAACATGCAGCAAAATTCGCAGAACTGTTAGGCGAAGTGATCACCGACAGCACTAAGAAAAACCTGGAATTAAGAATCGAAGCAGAAAACGGCGCTACCGCTGGTAAAGCAGATCTTGCAAAACGTGCAAAAGAAGCAAATCTGGATGCAATCCATGACACTGTTCATGAAATGGCTAAAGACGAAGCAAGACACGGCAAAGCATTCGCAGGTCTGCACGCAAGATACTTCGGCAAATAAGACTCTCAATTTAATTTTTCCTAAGGGGGAACGACTCTGTCGTTCCCCCGTTTTTATGCTTCCCTCTCCTGTTTTTTCACTAATCTAACCTTTTTACC
>CAZTHP010000049.1:16813-20202 GCA_964613155.1 uncultured Lachnospiraceae bacterium
CCTTATTTCTCCTGCATTTCACCAGTTTAACTCTTTTTACCCTTATTTCTCCGGCTTTTCACCTGCTTAACTTTTTTGTAACCATTTCCCCCGCTTAACTCTTTCTGCTCCCTATTTCTCCCACTTTCTATCGGCTTAACCTTTTGCTATTTTCGCTTATTTTATTACCTCTCTCCCCATTTCTTACCGCTCTACTCAATCAATCAAATGAAATTTCTATAAACTTCCCCCCTATACCTTGTAGCTATCAACCTTCTATAGTATAATCAAGGCACGTAGCTATTTTCGTGAAATTTTAAGAAAGAGAGGTAATTGTATGCGCAATATTAAAAATTTTCTTACTACCTTATGTCTGATTTTTGCCATCACACTGCTTGTTCCTTATGCGGCACCTGCAATACCGACTGCAATCACCGCACAGGCTGCGCAAAAGACCGCAAAGATTAGCAAAACAAAAGCAACTTTGATCAAAGGGCAGACACTTTCGTTAAAAATCACCGGCACCTCTAAAACCGTAAAATGGAGTTCCTCAAAAAAATCCGTTGCTTCCGTATCTTCTTCTGGCAAAGTAACTGCGGTCTCCAAAGGAACCGCAACGATCACTGCTAAAGTAGGCTCCAAATCCTACACCTGCAAAATAACAGTCGAAGCACCCGCTCTTTCCAAAAATAGCCTCATTCTGGTAAAGGGAACTTCTTACACGCCGAAACTGTCCGGTACCGCACAAAAAGTAACCTGGCATAGCAGCAACACCAAGATTGCTGCCGTATCTTCTTCTGGTAAAGTGCTCGGTCTGACAAAAGGTACCGCTACGATCACTGCTAAAATTGGCAGCAAAAAGTACGCCTGCAAAGTAACAGTCGAAACACCGTCTCTTTCCAAGCGTTCCCTTACGATGTGCACAGGAACAACCGCTTCTTTAACTTTAAAGAATACCAAACAAACCGTAAAATGGAGTTCCGACAACAAATCCATCGCAACGGTATCTTCTTCCGGTAAAATCACCGCAAAAAAACATGGCGTCGTAAAAATCAAAGCAAACGTCGTAAACAAAACCTATACTTGCACTGTAAAAGTCCTCACACAAACAGATTATAATCGCTACCTCTTAAAGAATTATGTAAAAAAACACGGTGTGAACACAGAGGATGGAATGATATTCCTAACTTATGACCACTCTCCCGATACGGATACTTCCTATTATGCAACCCTTGCATATAATCTCAGCGATGACTGTCTTTCTTTCCGTACCTCAACTGAAACTAAAACCATGTCATCTACCTTTACAATGGACATCTATCCTACCTTTACACCTATTTATAAGATGCATACTACAGATCGTAACGGCAATATAGAATCTCACTGTATGGCACAACTAGAAGACATGAAAGCCGCTTATTACGAAAAAGACAGCACCTTATATTTTGAAATCTTTACTGAAGGAATCGCCGAGGAAGAAGTAAATACCTTAGCTAATATGGAAATGCAATCTGCCATGGAAATTTTAGAAGAAATTCTTGCAGAAACTTTAAACTTTAACTTGGCAGACATTGGATTTACCCGCTATCATCTACAGTAGATTTGCATGGAATACACAACGGATTGATTTGCTATGTATACACAAGAGCTTTGCATGATAGGAATATGTAACGGATTGATTCGATATGTATTCACAAGAGCTTTGCATGATAAGAATACACAACAGATTGATTCAATGTGTATACACAAGAGATTTACCTAATAGGAATATACAATAAACTCATCTAATATTACGATATTATACAATAAATTTACCTAATAATACGATACTATAACTTGTGAATTATAAATATTTATAGTATAATTTACTTACGAATTTATTATCGTAAAAGCATTTAAGAAAGTGAGGACAAACAATGCGAAATCTCAAAAAACTTTTCACCACATTGTGCCTTGTATTTGCTGTAATGCTCGTAGTTCCCTATGTGGCACCAGCAGCACCGACAGCAATTACCGCACAGGCAGCACCGACCGTAAAGATCAGCAAGACAAAAGCAACTTTGGTCAAAGGACAGACCCTTCAGTTAAAAGTTACCGGTACTTCCAAAACCGTGAAATGGAGTTCTTCTAAAAAGTCCGTTGCTACTGTATCTTCTTCTGGTAAAGTAACTGCGGTTGCCAAAGGAACTGCTACGATCACTGCTAAAGTAGGCTCCAAATCCTACACCTGTAAAGTAACAGTCGAAACACCTTCTCTTTCCAAAAAGAGCCTGACTCTGGTCAAAGGAACTTCTTACACGCTGAAACTGTCCGGTACCACACAGAAAGTAACCTGGAGTAGCAGCAACACCAAAATCGCTACCGTATCTTCTTCTGGTAAAGTAACAGGCAAGAAAAACGGTACTGCAACAATCGCCGCTAAAATCGGCAGCAAAAAGTACACCTGCAAGGTAACAGTCGAAACACCTTCTCTTTCCAAAACTTCTCTTACGATGTGCGTTGGAAAAACTGCTACTTTAACTTTAAAGAATACCACACAGAAAGTAACCTGGAGCAGCAGCAACACCAAAGTTGCTACCGTATCTTCTTCCGGTAAGATTACCGCAAAAGCAACCGGTACTGCTACCATCAGTGCAAAAATTTCAAACAAAACTTATAACTGTAAGGTAAAAGTTTTAAGTGCAACCGCTTATAAGTATTATTCCAACCGTGAACTCGTAAAACAATATGTTAACAAATATGGTGTTGACACCGAATATGATACTAAAGTAGTCGTTACAAATCATTCCGATACGACTAAGCCGGATTATTATTCAGAATTAGAATACGATCCTGAATTCGATATTCTTTCCTTTAATACCGTCTTACTGGTAGATGAAAAAACATTTGACTTTACCATAACTCTGGATACCACTACCTCATTTGCTTATATGATGTTGGACGAAGCAACCGAAAGCTTTTTCATGACATTTACAGACGAATTAAAACCTTCTTCCATTACAAAAGATACCAAGCTGACTTTCGTAGCTATTTCCACTACAACCGATGACGTACAGAAACTCAGCAATGACGAAATGCAGCAGGCACTGTCTCTCTTAGAAGGCGTTTTAAAGGATACCGTAAATCTTTCCATGGCTGATATCGGTTTCACCAAATATTAAATTCGTCGGTACGGATTCTGATCCTGCCCTATAAAATCTTTCCTTTCAGGAATTTCAGTATAGCGCAAGGATATGTGGACTTAGACTTGAACTTGAACTTGGACTTGGATTCGGATTAGAATTCAGATTAAGATTAAAATCACGATTCAATCAAAATCGAAAGCTAATCAGAATCGAAATTCAATCAGAATCAAAATTCAATTAGAATCAAAATTCAATTAGAATCAAAATTCAATTAGAATCAAAATT
>CAZTHP010000050.1:0-20195 GCA_964613155.1 uncultured Lachnospiraceae bacterium
TTTCAGATTTTGCGATACGAGTCGATGATTTTATTTCCTTGATTTATTTAACTTCTTCGAAGTATTCCCATCTCATCTTTCATAATCATCTCGTTTCAAAGAAACTTCTTTAATCTGTTCCACCATGCAATCTGGATTCCAGCCTTCCTCCCGGTCATCTTCCAGTCGATCTTCCCAATCGGCTTCTAGATCATCTTCTAGGTTGTCCCAATCGGCTTCGGAATTTTTTTCCAGATTTTCCCAATCAGGATTCAGATTGCCTTCCATATCCTCTAGATTTTCCCAATCTTCACAATCGGTATCTGGATTCTTTTCCAGATCGTTTTGCTTATCTCCTCCATCGGTAAAACACGCTTCTTCATATTTTACAAACGGAGGTTTTTTCCAAAAATGCGGAAATTTCTTCGAAGTCTCTTTTTTTTGCGATGAATTGCTATTTTTGAAACCTTTGAATCTTTTCGGATTTTCGCTTTTTTCAGGTTCGTCAAATCCTTCCCAGTCTTCCTCCTCCCGATCATCCTGCTGCCCCGTTAAAGATGCGATTTGTTTGCGCAGTCTTACCACCAAAAACGCAACCAATAAAATCAGCAGGACAACACCGAGCAGCAAGAGAAACAGCTGCACACTGTCTTTATTCCACACTTCTGTATCACAAGTCAGCGATAAATAAGCCCCCTCCACACTGCAGCAATACGTATTTCCTTTTATTTCCTGATTTCCCTGCGTCAGTTTTACATTTGAAGATACACTATCTGTCAAAATATCTTCTCCCGACGGCAGTACCAGCGAATAGGTCAATGTGGTCAAAGCAGGTGCATTTCCAATAAAATTCGTGAAATCCAGTACATCCGCAAATTTTCCAGCATGTTTCCATTCCAGCAGATCGCCTTGTACCTCATGTGACAATTGCCCCTGCACCTGAAAGAGTTTCAAAAATCCCTCATTTAATTTTAAGAGCGACCCCTGCTGGGAAATGACGATTGCAAACTGTTTTTCCTGCCACGCTTCGTCCACTGTAACTTCTGCAATTCCTTTTGCTGCTTTCTGAAACACTTTTAGAATCCGTTCCAGGTCTTCTGCATCCGGTTTTACCTGAAATACAAGTGCAATTTCCCGCGAAAGTTCCTCGTTTTTGTCAAATTGGGTCGTAACGGCAATTTCGGGGATCACATACGTCGTAGAAATTTCCGTAATCAGACTTTCCGAAAGAACCTCCTCCTCCAATACAATCTGATAACCGCCATATCGCTCGGAATCCTCTAACCGCAGCGGAAGATCTTCATTTTGCTTGCGCACCGTGATGTTCATCCCATCATCCCACTGAATGTAGTAACCAACTGCTACCTTTTCTTTCTCATAGGAAAATGCTTCTGTATTTAAAAGCTCACTCCACTGCGCAGCCGCATCAAACAGCCCCGCTTTTCGCTTAGTCTGCGCACTGACAAATGTATCTGATTCACCAAACAACTTGACCATAAAAGCATTGAGTTCCTGAAATGTCAAATTTTCCGCCGAAATCGTACAAAAGCTCTCGCCATTTTTCTCCGTCCAGGAACTCTCTGCCCCTTTCGGCGTATTCTTTTTCAGATAAGTTTTTATTGCCTCTCCATTCTTTTTCATGGAATTTTGAGAAAATGAAAATACAACCTGTCGGCTGCACGTTTTGTTCTGCATATAATGCGTTAAAAAATCAATCCGTTCCACCGGTGTTTTTAGCAACGTGTCCACTTTTACAGAACCCACTTTTACCTCATATGGTGTTCCCTGCCACTCAAACTGCACCGCTTTTTCCTCAAACAACTCCGTAAGCGATGTCCGTGCCTCTAAGTAGCCTTCTTTCACTAAAATCGTTTTCAGCCAGGTAAATAACTCTACACTATCAAAATCTTCTTCATAGCGAAGCCCGGAAGCAAAAACCGATTCCGGCTGTTCCACTTCAATTGAAACGGATCGCCCCGCCATCACTTTTGCTTTCTTTTTATAATCCTTCAGCGAATCAAATTGCAGCGTACAGCGAAATTTATACTGTTTCTCCTCCTCCGAAACACTCCATTCCACACCCTTCGGACAATTTTGCTGGATTGTTTCCATTATTTTTTCCAAATCGCTGCCAAAAAGCGTTTCAAAAGCACCTTGCTCAATCGTAAGCTCCATTTGCCGACTGCCAGAACCATCCTTCTCAACGGCCAGATTGGTTTGGATCGCAACTTTACTTTGCATACATCCTGATAGGTACAAAATTATGCACACCAAAAGTAAAACAAACGGTACTTTGTTCCTATGATTGCGATTCCCATTCTCGCTTTTATTTTCGCTCTCAAAGCTTCCCAAATTGACCTTCATTTCCATCTTCTCCCTTATCATTTTCCGGCTTTTTCGTTTGTTTCCTTTTAATCGTTACGACAAACCTCTTTCCGTTTTTCTTTTGAAGTTCTCCTTCTGCTCGTTCCATCGCATTTAATTTTTTTCACGTTTTGATTCTTTCCTATTTGTTCTTTCCAAAATACCACAAAATATAGGAAAGGTCAAAACTTATCCATTCTCTCAGCACAAAATCCTAAAAACTTGAAATTCTTTCCGTACATAATTTCGTTTTATCCGATAACACTGACAAAAAGGAGGATTTACGATGAAATCATTTACGAAAAAAACATTCACCGCTAAACGAAGCTTTTGTACCCTGCTTTTGCTCTGCCTTTACGCTACTTCCCTCTGCGGATGTCAGCGTGCCGACAATCTGGAAAGCGATTTCCAGGAAATCCCACAATCAAACAGTAGGCAGCACTCCGAAACAATCCATACCCAAATGCCAAAAGCAACCACCTGGCAACAATATTCCGCTGCCAGCAGTCTACAAACTCCAGAAGAAGCAACCCGGCAGCAACATTCCACTGCCAGCAATTCACAAACTCCAGAAGAAGCAACTCGGCAGCAACATTCCACTGCGACCAATCAACAAACAAATGCCTGCTGTTCAGCTATGCCCCCTGATGATTCTTCCGATTATCCGGATAATCTAACGGATTTGGATAATACGATTCAAAACTGGGGACAAGGTGTACAATTTAACGAAAAAAATCAGCCGCAATCTTCCGTGGATTTTCAAAATCGCTATCAACACCTCAACGCAAGCTTCATCGGCCCCGACAAGAAACAGATTTGGCTAACGTTTGACGAAGGCTATGAAAATGGCTATACCGAACGTATTTTAAATACGTTAAAAGAAAAAAACTGTCCTGCTGTGTTTTTTATCACCGGTCAATATGCACAGGAAAATCCAGAATTAATCCAACGTATGATTCAGGAGGGACATTCGGTCGGCAATCATTCCTGGGCGCATCCTTCTAGTGGAATGCCGTCACTTTCGCTCGAACAGCAGATTGCTGATTTTCAGAAGCTCCATCAATATGTAGCAGATGAATATCAATACGAAATGACCTTATTTCGTTATCCCGCCGGTATTTTCAGTGAACAATCTCTGACATTGATGCAGTCTCAGGGCTATCACTCCCTCTTTTGGAGTTTTGCTTACGCCGACTGGGATCCCAATCAGCAGCCTGACCCTGCTCAAACGCTAAACAAATTAACAGAACGCCTTCATCCAGGTGCTATTTACCTGCTCCACGCGGTTTCTGCTACCAACGCTAATGTATTAGGGGAGTTTATTGACAACGCACGAGAAATGGGATATGAATTTGTACTCCCAGAAAATACCAACGAAGCGACACGCACACAAGAGAGCAAAGAACAAAACCGGAAGACACAAGAACGGAACACGCCGGAAAACGGAACTGAAAACCCCAAAAACCAGTAATAGAACTAAACTTATGAAATTTAAAACGGGCTGCTGCACCAGCTCCCTTGCTTTGAACAAGGAATCACTGACGCAATAGCCCGTCTTCTGAATTGAAGGTGTTCCCCTCAATTATCCATTATTTTAACAATTTTTTCCGCACAGTTTGCCATAGCATCTAGTTTTTATAGAGATTTCTATAGCCATTTCTTTTCCACACAGTTTGCCATGGTATCTAGTTTTTGTACGGATTCCCATGCCACAGGATTTGAAACTCGATCCACAGATTTATACTCCGCCATCCAGAACTCCACAAATCCGCTAAACTTTCTGCCCGTGCTTATTCTGCACTTTCCACAGTTGCTTTTGCTTCTGTTTCTTTCGCATCTGCCTCAGCTGCTGCTTTTACCTCTGCTTCCGCATTTGCCTCAGCTGCTTCTTCGGTTTTCACTTCTTCTGCAACCATTAAAGAATCGTATAATGCTTCATATTGTCTTGCCGAATTTGACCAGGAATAATCCATGTTCATCGCACGTTCTACAATTCGATTCCATTCCCGTTTATTGCCAAAGTATACTTCTTTCGCACGGTTTACTGTATCACGCATTTCATGTGCATTATAATTTGCAAAGGAGAAGCCGGTACCTGTTTTTTCAATGGCATTGTACGGTTCTACGGTATCTTTTAATCCACCCGTTTCCCGCACGATCGGAACGGTACCGTAACGAAGGCTCATCAGCTGGCTCAAACCGCAGGGCTCGAATAAGGAAGGCATCAAAAAGGCATCACAGCCTGCGTAAATCTTATGGGATAATTCTTCCGAGTAGAAAATATTAGCGGAAACTCTATCGGAATATTTATCCGCATAAAAACGGAACATGCTTTCATACTTCGTATCGCCTGTACCTAAAACTACAATCTGTGTATCTTCCTGACATAAAGATTCCATCATGTACGCGATCAGATCAAATCCCTTTTGATCGGTCAAACGGGAAACGATACCGATGACAAATTTATTCTTATCGACAGGAAGTCCCACTTCTTCCTGCAACTGCAGTTTATTTTTCACTTTTTCTTTCCGGAAATTGTCTACATTATAATGCTTCTTAATATAAGGGTCAGTTTCCGGATTAAAATCAGTATAGTCGATACCATTTACAATTCCATACAGATCATTTGATCTTGCACGAATCAGACCATCCAGTCTTTCTCCGTAAAATTCTGTCTTAATTTCTTCTGCATACGTTTTGCTAACCGTTGTAATCTTGTCAGCATAAACCATACCGCCTTTTAACAGATTTCCATCGTTATACGCTTCCAGCTTATCGGAAGTAAAATAATAATCGGAAAGACCTGTAAACTGCTTAATCACAGGGATACTCCAAACACCCTGGAATTTCAGATTGTGAATCGTCATAATTGACTTCATGTCTTTGAAAAATTCGCCGCCGCGGAAACTGTCTTTTAACAGAACCGGCACCAGACCGCTCTGCCAGTCATGACAATGTACGATATCCGGCTTAAAACCGATCAGAGGAAGTGCGGAAAGTGCTGCATAAGAGAAGAAACAGAATTTTTCCAAATCCCAGAACCAGTCACCATACGGTTTCTCTCCAGCAAAATATTCCTCATTATCAATAAAATAGAATGTCACGCCATCTACCTGTGCTGTTAAAATTCCAACATAACGGTTCATTCCATTATAATACATGTAAAAATGATCCACATATTCTAATTCTTCCAGATATGCTTTCTTCATACAGAGATATTTGGGCAAAATTACACGCACATCGTATGCTTCTTTATCAAAATATTTGGGCAATGAACCTGCAACGTCTGCTAAACCTCCCGTTTTAATAAAGGGAACTGCTTCTGATGTAACAAAAAGAATATTTTTCATTTTTCTCACCTCTCCAATTTTATAATTTAAGACTCTCAGTCTGTCTTGACAAATATAATAAATATAGTAAAGCTGATGCAACTCACATCAGCTTAGATCGAACGGAAATACTTTCTTAATCCAGTTGTGCTGCAAGCTTCTTAATCTTTTCTACTTCTTCCTGGGATAATCCATTCTGATCGGACAAAGAAGCGATTAAATCAGAGGGAGAACCTTCAAACCAAAAATCTAAAAACATCTTTGTCTGCTCACTCTTATAATCTTCTTCTTTTACAAGCGGTACATAGTAAAACACGCGTCCCTGACGATAAGAACGTAAATATCCTTTCTCGATCAGGTGCAGTAAGAAGGTACTGATCGTCTGTCGCTTCCATACTTTATGAAATCTCGTTTCCAGATCTTTCATAATTTCCTGAAGGGAAACATCTTTTCCAGCATCCCAGACACTTTTCATTACAATCTGTTCGCAATCAGTCATTAAACTCATAAAAACATCCTTTCTATGCTTTACAACTTCTATCCGGCAGGTCAATTTATCATACGATCGTCCTGGTCTACGCAGAGATAACGAGCCCCGCGTCAGACTTTTCCCGTCTTTTCATCATACTATTATTTTCCCAAAAATACAAGCCCTCAAGCCATGTAGCTTCCAGTAATATCCTGTATAGCAGCAAAAACTATACAATACCAAAATAGAACTATAAGATACTAAAATAGTATGCTGCTTGTCAAGAGTCTTTTGGAAAAAGTTTCTTAAAAGCAAAAAAAGAAGACCCTGAAACTCAGAGTCTTCTTATGCAGATGGCGGGACTTGAACCCGCACCCAGTTAACCCGGACATGAACCTGAATCATGCGCGTATGCCAATTCCGCCACATCTGCAGACCTTCAAGAGAACTCGCTTACGCTCGTCTCCTTGGCACGTTTGATAGTATATATCATTTCAAACGATTTGTCAACAACTTTTTCATCTTTTTTTACAGCCTTTTTTACAGGAGAAATGTAAAAGTAACTTGTAAGAGGAAATTTCACTCCTCTTACAAGTTACGACTTCTGAAAGAATAGCTACTTAAGACTTATTACTTACCAGAGTAAATTCCCGTATTTTCCACTATGCATTTTCTTTTGCTACTTCGTACTTCTCGGAATACTCTGCAAATTTCTGATCAAAATGGGCATTTCCTTTTCGCAGTCCCTTTAAGGATTGGTGTATGTTCATATTATATCCTGCGGCATCGATCATATAGATTGCGATATTAGAACAATGATCCGAGGTTCTTTCCAGGTCATTTAACAAATCTGCCCATACAAAACCTGCTTCAATGGAACATTTTCCTTTTTTCAAACGCTTGATATGATTATCACGCAGCGTTCTCTTAATCTCATCGATCACCTGCTCCAGCGGTTCGATATCATAAACTGCTTCCATATCATTTTCAATAAAGGTTTTATAGGTTAATGTCAAAATATCCGATACGGCACTGCAAAGTGCTTCTAATTCCTTCTGTGCAGAGTCTGTAAAAGAAATCTTCTTCTTTTCTAATTCTTCTGCGGATAACACAATATTCATACCGTGATCAGAGATTCGTTCAAAATCACCGATTGCTTTTAACAGCTTGGAAACTTCTGCACTATCACTGTCACTGATCTGATAGCTGCTTAATTTTACCAGATAAGTTCCCAGGATATCTTCATAATGATCCACTTTCTTTTCGGCTTTTCGAACCTCATCTGCCAGCGCAGAATCGTAGTGATGCAGCAGATTCAAAGATTTCTTCAATCCAGACACAGAAATTTCTGCCATTTCACAAACCAGGTCATGGCAACGTTCCAGTGCGATCGGAGGAGTCACCAGCAAACGCTCATCCAACTCGACCAGTTCTTCTTTTTCATCTGTCTCCGGTACCAGCTTCATTGCCAGTTTTTCCAGAAGGGACGACATCGGCAGGAGTACGCTTGTGCAAGCAATGTTAAATGCGGAATGCGCAACTGCAATGCCGACATAGGAGGCCGGAAGATCTAAAACTGCCGGCTGCAGCAAGAAGGAAATCACACTAAATATACTAATCCAGATTGTCGTACCGAGCACATTAAAGGATAAATGTACAATTGCGGCACGTTTTGCATTTTTATTGGTGCCAAAAGAGGATAAAATCGCGGTAATACAAGTACCGATATTCTGTCCCATAATGATGGGTACCGCTGCACCGTAAGAAACCTGACCGGTAGCAGAAAGTGCCTGTAAAATACCAACGGATGCAGAACTGGACTGAATGATCGCAGTCAGTACCGCACCTACCAGGACACCTAAGATCGGATTTTTAAACATCAAGAACATGTTTTGGAAAGCCGGTACATCGGCAAGACCCGATACAGCACTGGACATGGTATCCATACCAAACATCAGCGTTGCAAAGCCCAGCAGGATTGTTCCGGTATCTTTTTTCTTGCTTGTTTTTCCAAACATCAGAAGAACTGTACCGATCAATGCCAAAACAGGGGTAAAAGAGGTCGGTTTTAACAGCTGGATCCATATATTATCACTTGAAATTCCACCAAGACTTAAAATCCATGCCGTAACAGTCGTACCAATATTAGCACCCATAATCACACCAATAGACTGTCTCAAGGTCATAATACCAGAGTTTACAAAACCAACTACCATAACCGTTGTTGCGGAAGAACTTTGGATTACTGCTGTTACCGCAAGTCCCGTTAAAAATCCAGTAATTTTATTTTTTGTTAACTTTTCCAGAATCTTTTTCAGGCTGCCACCAGCTCTGCGCTCCAGTGCATCGCCCATTACACTCATACCAAAAAGGAACAGGCAAAGACCACCGATCAATGTCAGTACATCAAAAATATTCATTTTTTCACCTCGTAAATTTCGTGATTACGTTTCGTAAATTTCATGATTACGTTTCGATTTGGGGTAGTTACTTCCATCCCCTGACAAAATATAACATGCAACTGGATAAGATGCAGTTAAGATGTTAATGTTCTTTTTCACACATTCGGTATCCAACCCCTAATTCATTGACAATGTAATTATTCTGACCCGGTTTTGCACCAAACTTTCTGCGGATATTCGCCATATTAACCTGTAATTTTTTCGTACTATTTAAATCATTATAGCCCCATATCGCTTTGATGATTGCTTTATACGTCATCACTTTTCCCATATGCTCTGATAAAAGAGCTACAATATTGTACTCTGTCTGCGTTAATTTAATTTCTGTTCCTTCAATAAAAACACGTCTTGCATCGTAATCAATCCGCAGTCCATTGGATTCAAATTTTCCGCCCGGTAGCCGCCCTTCCTCGCTGCTATGCCAGGAATTACGCAGTGCCGAACGAACTCTTGCAACAAGCTCTGCCGAACCAAATGGTTTCGTTACATAATCATTGGCTCCCATATTCAAGGCATCGACCTTATCTTTTTCGCTATTTCTCGCAGACAGCACGATCACCGGTGTTAAGGTATCCTTTCGAATTTCTTTTAAAAAAGTCATCCCATCAAAATCCGGAAGTCCCAGATCCAAAATTACCAGATCGGGCCGGTGAGAAGCAAAAAACATTTTTCCGCTTTGGCACGAATTTGCTGAGATTACCTGATAGCCATTCGTTTCCAAAAGTGCTTTTAACAGATTGTTGATATGTTCTTCATCCTCAATAATCAAAATTTTGTATTTATTATTTGCCATCATGAACAGCCCTTTCTGATTTTTCTTTATTACCAATTTTTCTTATTTCTGACTTTCCTTATTCGTACCTTACGTGATTCTCACCTTACTATATTCTTACCTTAGCGTATTCTTCTTCCTTTACCATATTTTTGCCATTCCAGATTCCTGCTTTAGCCTATTCTTCTCTTTTCTTATAAGAGTCCTAATTCCCATGCATCTGCCTTACAGGAATTCTACTCTCCTTATTCTCGACAGGATAAGACAAAACGGAAGACGCAACCACCGGACTTTTGGTTTTCTGCCTTGATTTCTCCGCCATGTGCCTTGATGATCGAAGCACAAACAGAAAGTCCGATTCCCGCATTATTTTTCTTACCATCAGAGGGAACGGTGCCACGAGAATAACAGCCTGTGAAAATCTTTTTAATATGTTCTTCTGGAATTCCGCATCCATTATCGGAAATCTCAAAAAGCGCTTTATCCGAAACAACTGTAACGCGTAAACGCAATTCGGTCATCCCCTCTGCATGCTGGACAGCATTTTCCAAAAGATTGATCAAAACCTGTTCGATCAAAAGTGCATCCATGGGAATACTGATAAATTCATCTGGAATTTCTACTTGAACTGACTGTTCTGGATAACGTTTTGCAAACTTGATCAAAACAGAATCCACCAGCTCATCTAGAACAATTTCCGTTTTAATCACTTCTGCATTCGCCCCATCCAGACGTGTGACCGACAATAAATTCTCCACCATGCGGATCAGCCACTGCGAATCTTCGGTAATCCCCCGAAGCATCTGCCTGCGCTGCTCATCGCTGAACTCTCCATAATTATCCAACAGAGCAGACCCCGACCCATAAATCGTTGTAAGCGGTGTCCGCAGATCATGTGATACCGCCCGAAGCAGATTTGCCCGCATCCGCTCTTTTTCACTCTCCGCTTTCATAACTTCCTGACGTTTAATCTTCGTCGTCAAACTGCATGTAACCGTTGTGACCACCAATAAGATCACAGCAGAAATAATATTCTCCGGCACGGTAAAATCCAGTGCAAAAAAAGGAAAGGTAAAGGCAAAATTAACAGCCAGCACACTCAAAAGCGCCGCCAGGATTCCATACACATATCCCTGTGTAATGACCGATGTTAAAAATACCCCTAAAACAAAAATTGCGGGAATTAACTCCGTATCATCCTCGAACCAATACTGAATCAGCAGGCAAAATATAAAACACAACCAGATAATACCTGCTGTGATCAAAATGTCTCTTATCTTACATTTCCATGAATCGCGCATCCGTCTTTCTTCCTCCATTTGGGTATTGAACCCATATCCTCTTAATTATAATACGATTTTATCACACTACCAGAGGCAAACTGCAAAAAAGCAAACTTTATAAAACGCAGCAATTAGAAGCTCGCTGGTATTCATTTGGCAAAATCGCAAATAATCCCAACATTATTATAAGAGGAAAACGGTTAAGAACGAGATAAGAAAAAAAGAATTGCGATAATCAGATGCTAACACTAGAAGGAAAGAAGATAAAAAATGTGATAATCGATAAGATACAGAAATAAATAGATAAAGAAATACAGAAACAAAGAAATAAAGAGATAAAGAGATAAAGAGATAACAAAATACAGAAATAATAAAATACAGAAATAATAAAATACAGAAATAAAAGACAAAATATAAAAGATGTGAAATCACAGCATTTTCATCGCTGCTCGCATCAATTCAAAAAAAGGCTTCAAGCAAATGCTTGAAGCCTTTATGCAGATGGCGGGACTTGAACCCGCACCCAGTTAACCCGGACATGAACCTGAATCATGCGCGTATGCCAATTCCGCCACATCTGCAAATCTGTGTGAGACTCGCTTGCGCTCATCTCCTTGGCACATTCAAGAGTATATACCATTCTCTCCATTTTGTCAACTGAAATTTTAAACTTTTTTCATTTTTTTAAATTTTACATTTTTTCATGTTATTTTGAAGTATACCTACACTTATACAAATAGATTCCTATCATCCAAAAACAGATTTCTACCATCTAATAGGGACTTTGTAAAAAAAAGCTTCGAAAGAGCAAAAAAGTCCTTGACATTTTCACGCTTTTATCGTAGAATACAAAAGTCGCAAGCGTAACAGACCTGCGACACCTCATATCGAACGCAGCCGTGGCGGAATTGGCATACGCGCTAGACTAAGGATCTAGTGAGCATTGCGCTCGTGCGGGTTCAAGTCCCGCCGGCTGCATCGTAGGACAGATCATTGGAAACGATGGTCTGTTTTTTTATTTCTATTTTCTACTTTCTATCCTTTGTTATTCCTAACTTTTTATCTGAACTCTCTCGCTTAAAATTTTTCTATTAAAATCCTTCTTTTAAACTCTCTCTATTAAAATCCTTCTTTTATATCCTATGCCTAAAATCCCTCTTATTTCATATCCTATGACCTATATCCGATGGCCTATATCGTATCACCACTTTCACAGCTCCTTCAAAGACTCCCAAAAGCATTATCCAAAATGCCTCAAACCACCACTTATTTTCCAGGAATCCTATTGGCAAATAATCTCCCATTAGAAAATGCCACAAAATCTTATCACAAAGTCCCAATTTCGTTGTAAGAAATTTTCATTTTGATATTGACAACAGTGCGCGCTGTGGTATAATTCATCTGGACTCAAAATACAGTATTACTAAACCACAGTAATACTGTACTTTTAATCTAGTTAGAATTTGATATTTTGTCTGCTTATGCAGGCATTTTTCATGTTAAACACGATCATACCGAGACCTGTTGCTTTTCGTAACAGCTAACAGTGTCAAGCGGCTGCACAACTCGAAAGGAGGATGGTCCAACGGGACCGTTTATTTATGAATATTGGCAGTAAACTAAAGGACCTCCGTATTCAAAAAGGTTTGACTCAGGAGGAGCTGGCGAATCGAACTGAACTTTCTAAAAGCTTTATTTCCCAGCTGGAGCGTGACCAAACATCTCCATCCATTGCCACACTCTGCGATATTTTACAGTGTCTGGGAACGAACTTGGCCGACTTCTTTAATGATACACAGGATGAACAGATTGTGTTCTCTCGTGCAGATTTTTTTGAAAAAGAAGATTTGGAACTTAAGAATAAAATTGACTGGATCATCCCCAACGCACAAAAGCATGCGATGGAACCGATTCTGATGACTTTGCAGGCAGGTGGTTCCAGTCTTCCAGATAATCCTCACGAAGGAGAGGAATTTGGCTATGTTCTGTCCGGAAGTTTGACACTACATATAGGAAGTCATTCCTATCGGGTGAAAAAAGGAGAATCTTTTTACTTTATACCAAAGAAAACTCACTATATCACCTCAAAGGCAGGTGCCAAATTTATCTGGGTCAGCACGCCGCCCAGTTTTTAGCCCTGCTGCTGCTCATTGGAGCTTCTTACACAGGCCATGCTTTGAACCAATCAAAGCGTGAGATTAATTACACAGGAGAACATCGATATGCAGGAGCCTCTTATCCGTCTTCAGAATATTTCCAAATCATTTGATGGTGAGCTTGTTCTGGATGATCTGAATCTTGATATTAAGGAAAATGAATTTGTAACGCTTTTAGGTCCCAGTGGATGCGGAAAAACAACGACACTGCGGATCCTCGGCGGTTTTGTAACCCCTGATAAGGGAAAAGTTTATTTTGACAGAGAAGATATTACCCATCTTCCACCCAACAAACGCCAGTTAAATACCGTTTTTCAAAAATATGCGTTATTTCCGCATATGAACATCGAAGAAAATATCGCCTTCGGTCTGAAGATCAAAGGTAAATCCAGAGATTATATCCGTGATAAGGTTCGCTATGCCCTGAAACTGGTTAATCTCGACGGATACGAAAAAAGGGAAGTAACCGCTCTTTCCGGCGGACAGCAGCAGCGTATTGCGATCGCACGTGCCATCGTCAATGAACC
Source organism: uncultured Lachnospiraceae bacterium (assembly GCA_964613155.1). Lineage (GTDB taxonomy): Bacteria > Bacillota > Clostridia > Lachnospirales > Lachnospiraceae > TWA4. The sequence continues at coordinate 13,342 of CAZTHP010000050.1, forward strand.
GCGTGTCCTGCTTTTGGATGAACCGCTCGGCGCATTGGATCTCAAGCTTCGTCAGGATATGCAGTATGAGCTGATCCGCCTGAAGAATGAACTGGGCATCACCTTTGTTTATGTTACGCACGATCAGGAAGAATCCCTGACAATGTCTGATACGATCGTCGTCATGAACCAGGGCTATATCCAGCAGATGGGAACACCGGAGAATATTTACAATGAACCGGAAAATGCCTTCGTAGCCGATTTTATCGGTGACAGCAACATTATTGACGGCATGATGATCCAGGATTATCTGGTCGAGATCTGCGGTGCTAAGATTCCCTGTATCGATGCCGGTTTTGGCAATCACAAGCCAGTAGACGTTGTAATCCGTCCGGAAGATGTAGAACTTTCTTATAATGTGGAACAGGGATTTTTATCTGGTCATGTCACCAGCCTGATTTTCAAAGGAGTTCACTACGAAATGGAAGTAATGGCCGGCGGTTTTGAATGGCTGGTACAATCTACACTTTGTTACCCCGTTGGTTCCGAGGTTGGCATTCAGGTAAAACCGGAAAATATTCAGATTATGAAAAAACCGGAATCTGCCGATGAGAAGGCGGTGAGCATCGATGCGTAAACAGTTATCTGCTGGCCCTTACCTGCTTTGGATGATCGGTTTTACGGTAATTCCTTTGATCATGATCGTGTACTATGGTCTGACGGACGCTTCCGGTGCTTTTACGCTGGCTAACCTTCTGGCGATCACTGAACCGGTACGCCGTGCAGCTCTATGGCGTTCACTGAGGCTTTCCCTTATCTGCACAGCCGTCTGCCTGCTGCTTTCCTATCCGCTGGCAATGATCCTACGGAAGATGAGCAAAGGCGGACGCAGCGGAATGCTTGTTTTTATCTTTATCCTTCCGATGTGGATGAATTTCCTGCTGCGCACGATGTCATGGCAAGTAATTTTAGGAAGAACCGGCTTATTAAACACCTTTTTATCCTCGCTGGGACTTCCGCCGCTAAATATTATCAACACCAATACGGCGATCGTGTTCGGTATGGTGTATAACTATCTGCCATTTATGGTTCTGCCGTTGTACAATGTCCTCGCGAAGATTAGCGATGATGTGATCAATGCAGCCCATGACCTGGGTGCCAGCTGGATTCAGACATTTGTCCATGTCATCCTTCCGCTCAGTATCCCCGGTATGATCAGCGGTATCACCATGGTATTTGTGCCCGCTTTAACCACCTTCGTCATCTCAGACGTACTGGGCGGCGGCATGATCTTATTGATCGGTAACGTAATTGAACAGGAATTCTCCTTTACCACCAACTGGAACCTGGGCTCCGGCCTGTCGCTGATCTTGATGATTTTTATCTTATTCAGCATGTTCCTGATTGCAAAATATGACAAGGAAGGAAATGGTACTGCATTCTGATGAAAAATATACTGCAAAAAATATACCTTGCTGTAATCTTTATTTTTCTTTATGCACCGATTGCAGCATTGATTCTTCTCTCTTTTAATGATTCAAAATATACCTCCATATGGGGCGGTTTTACACTGAAATGGTATGAAAGTCTGGTACACAGTGAAATTATCATGTCTGCCTTGCAGAACACCCTGATCATTGCTGTGATTTCTTCCATTGCTGCGACCTTGATCGGTACTGCTGCCTGCATTGGTATGAATCATATGAAAAAACTTCCCCGCAGCATTATTATGGGGATTACCAATATTCCAATGCTGAACGCTGATATCGTAACCGGTATTTCGCTTATGCTGTGCTTTATCGCATTCGGAATCACGTTAAGCATGAAAACAGTTATCCTGGCACATATTACCTTTAACATTCCTTATGTTATTATGAGTGTCATGCCCCGTATCAAACAGTTGGAACCACATACGTATGAGGCCGCTCTTGATTTAGGTGCCAGCCCTGCCTACGCTTTTGTAAAAATCATCCTGCCTGATATCATGCCGGGTATTTTGTCCGGATTTTTATTGGCATTTACCATGTCACTGGATGATTTTATCATCACACACTTTACCAAAGGCGCAGGGATTAATACGATTTCCACTCTGGTTTATTCTGAGCTGAGAAAAGGAATCAAACCCGACTTATACGCATTATCCAGTATTATGTTTATAGCTGTTTTGGTTCTTTTGCTGATCATGAATCTTCCAAAACGCGAAAACAAATAGGAGTACCATCATGATTATAAGAAAATTGTTATCCGCTGCGCTGGTTCTGGTCATTATGCTCTCCCTCCTTGCCAGCTGCGGCAAAAAAGAAGACACGGTATCTTCTGAATCAGAAAGCAACCAGCCAGCATCCGGCAGCAATGGAGAGTTAAAAGTTTACAATTGGGGAGAATATATCGACGAAGAAACCATTTACCAATTTGAAAAAGAAACCGGTATTCACGTAACCTACGACGTTTTTGAAACCAACGAGGAAATGTACCCGATCATTGAAGCAGGCGGCGTTGCCTATGATGTAGTCTGTCCTTCTGATTATATGATTGAAAAAATGATGGATCACGGACTGCTCCAGAAGATTAATTATGAAAATATTCCAAATATGAAATACCTCAGCCCCACTATTATGGAAGGCTGCGAAGCATTTGATCCCGGAAACCAATACGCCGTTCCCTATACCTACGGCACACTTGGCATTCTGTACAACACCACGATGGTAACAGAACCCGTGACCAGCTGGAATATTTTATGGGATGAAAAATACAAAGATAACATTTTAATGTACAACAGTGTCCGCGATACCTTCGTCGCACCTCTGCGGCTTTTGGGTGCCGATATCAATACCACGGATGATGCTACTTTAGAGCAGGCAAAAGATATGCTGATCGACCAGAAACAACTGGTTCATGGATATTTTGTGGATCAGATTAAAAATCTGATGGCCAGCAATGCCGCTGCACTGGCACTGGCATACTCTGGTGAGGTTCTGGCTTTACAGGAAGAAAATCCGAACCTGGCCTATGCCCTTCCCGAAGAAGGCTCGAACTTCTTTATTGATGCCTGGGTCATCCCTGCAAACGCAGAAAATAAAGAAAATGCCGAAAAATGGATTGATTTCCTAAATCGCCCGGACATCGCTCTGAAAAATTTCGAATACGTGACCTATTCGACCCCCAACATCGGGGCGCAGGAATTAATTGACGAAGAACTGCTCGCAAATCCTGCCATTTTCCCCGATGAAGAAACCTTAAGCAAATGCGCCATCTTTACCAGCATCGGGGCTGAAGGTGATGCCAAAATGAGCAAACTTTGGATGGAAATCAAAGGTGCTGAAGTAAAGAAGTGAACCATATCGCTTCGAATGTATGAAAAAGAAGTAAACTGTATTACTTCGGATGTATTAATATAGAAGAAGTAAACTGTACCACCTCGGATGTATTAAATAGAAGAAGTAAACTGTACTACTTCGGATCTACCAATAAAAGCAAATGCAAAAACACATATGTAAAAACAAACCTATGTGCAAAAATAAAAGCAACTATGAGAAAAACGGAAGCACTCTGACTCGAATGCTTCCGTTTTTTATCTCACTTTTTAATTATCGTTTACTCAATTCCTTTTATCTGTTTTTGCTTCTGCTTGTCTTTTCGCAATTCTGCTTATCCTTTACTGCTTCTGCGAACCCATAACCATATGCCCGGATACAATTTCCATTTCAGCATCTTATAAACAACACTTTGAGAAATCTTATCGGGTATCTCTCCGGTTGCAAGAAGCCCCTTTGACAGCTGACAGCACCGCTGTCGAAATTCACCATATCCCTGCGGTTTTTCCGGATTAAAACACAAACGAAGTCCTAACAGCATCTTTCCCCAGTATTCCCACGCAATAAACGCTCTGGTTGAAGACGTATCACAATTCCATCGTTTGGCAAATCCCAATCGCTCCTGTCGAAACGCTTCTACCTGTTGGCAAAAATCATCCGGCAAACGCTTCCAGGCTTCTTTCAGCCCAATCGGATAGAAATTGTAGAGAATATTCGGAATATTATATACATCTTGTACATGTTCTATGTAACGCATAATAAAGACTTCTTCTTCATTTCGCTTCAAATCCGGAAACATCACGCCATACTCTTTAATAAGATCCAAACGGAAACATTTATTCCAGCAAGATCCCAGTACCTTATAGGAAGAATCCGATGTCCAGCGGGTATAATCGGAACGAATCTGTTCTCCAGAAATATGACCTTCCTCTGCGGAAATTTCCTTTACTGCCCCCGTCTTTCGATTGATCTGACGATATCCAAATGTCAACAGATCGGTCCCTTGTTCCCGCATCGTTTGAACCATGATCCGCGCTGCATCCGGCTCCATAACATCGTCTGCATCTGCAAAATAAACATAATTACCCGATGCGACCTGCAAAGCTGCATTTCGTGCAGCCCCAGGTCCTGCATGTTTCTGTGTAATAATCTGCACTCTCTTATCCTGTTTTCTCAGCTGATCCAGCTGCTGCCGTACAGTATCCGTCGAACCATCATCCACCAGAAGAATTTCCAATGTTTTATAGGTCTGATTCAGAATTCCATTCAGCGCAGCCGAAAGCGTCTCCTGTGCATTATATACTGGCATGATAATCGTCAGTAAACTCATATGGCGCCAACGTCCTCCTTACCTCTAAATCATCCTGTTGTAGTTTTACTTGTGTATTGGATTCATTCTAACATGCACCGAAACAAAAATCCAGCCCTGTACGACTTAAAATATTTCCTCTTAAAATCTTCTAAAAAAATAATACACCCGAATACGATCACTGCTATTTTTTAAACAACCAGATTCCTACCATTGCAATCAGCATCCCGACTGCTTTTTTCCATTCAAATGCAGTCTTTTCCACTCCAAACAGACCAAATAATTCGATTAAATAAGCCACCAGCAGCTGCGTGATCACAATCACCATCACTGCCATTGCCGGACCTAACTGGTCCATACTGCGGATTACTGTATACGTGATCAAGGCACCCATAATCCCACCCAGCAGCATGTACTTCGGCTCTGTTTGAAACAAGGCTCCAATCCCCTTTTCCCTGCCATTCAGCAGCCATGCCGCAGCACAATAAAAAAATGCCGTCAACTGAACGAAGGCTGCTGCTGTCCAGATTCCGCTTTGTTTTGTCACTTCTGTATTAAATACACCCTGAATACTCATCAGCGCTCCCGAAACCATCGCTACTATAAATCCCCACATACACAACTCCTCCTAACATCCAGATTTCAACTCTTCCATTCTTCGATAAGGAAATCTAGTAAGTCAAAAAAATGGCAACGCCTTCTTTTTCATCTGCCTCAACATTTCCTGTCGTTTTAAATGAATCCCAAAGAAGATCGTTACCATCTATCTTATTCCATATTTTATAAATTATACCTTGAACTGCACTATGAGTGACCTTATTCTCTCAAATATATAAATATCGAAATGCGTAGTAGAATTAAAACCTGCATCAGAACCGAAGCTTATACCAGAACGGATACCATTCTGTGCTTTGCACGGTTTCTCAAACCAACTGCGAGAGAGGGATGCGTTTTAACTCCTGCACCATGATATTCTGGATCCGAACCAGCTCTGCATGTACTTTACAGGAAGAATTTTTCGGATTTCGCTCACACTGATATCCCGGCTCCAGACATTTATTTAAAAACAATTCCTCATCGATCACCGAAACGATATCGTACAACGTCATCTGCCCTACAGGAACTTTCAGTGTATAACCACCACTTACCCCTCGTTCAATGGACACAAAACCCGCATGATTCAATTTTTTCAGGATTTTATAAGCAAACTGGCGAGGGACATCTTCTTTTTCACAAATCGCTGCAATATTCATCTTCTTCCCAGATGCCAGCGCACGCACTGTTCGAATTCCATAATCCGCTTCTCTTGTCAGAAACACTTTCTATCTTCCTCCGTAATCCTTCATCTGCCAAACAATTTTGCAAGTCAAATGGTTTTCTTTATCATACCACAAACAACCTTATTTTTACCATACCAAATTTATAGAATCCGTGTTTGAATCTGAGATTCTTTCTCCGCCATAACGCTCCGCTTACCCCATATAAAATAAATTTAGATACAAGGAATAAAACCAAACCAAGAAAAAAAATCAAAATACAAGAAATCAAAATACAGGAAATCAAAAGAAAGGAAATCAAATCAAAAGAAAATAAGTGAACTACCCATTGTCTAAAGCCAGTGGGATTGCGGTAGCCACCTTTTCAAAATAAGGTCAGACAAATTATCCCTTCTTATCCTTGCATAGGCTGTGAAAAACAGGTACAATACAAGTGCACGAAGGAGGTGTTATCCATTTATGAAACAGGAACCGATCGAGGAAAAAATTGATTCTTTAAAAGAAGCCTGCGGGCATACCAGCGAACATCAGGAATTAGATACCTCCCAGGGCGATTTTACCACCATTGCCGTAGGTATTCTTCTCGCGCTGGGTGTTTATGCATTGATTCCCGCTATTACCGGCATCCGTCTGGGAGATTATCCTACTGTATTGATCTATGGCGGATTTTTGATTCTGGTTTTGGTCTTCTGGTTTTTAGCCGAAAAAATCAAAGCATGGAGACAGAAAAAACACGAATTATCTGAATAAGTGTTTTTCTCACAATATCATTTTCCGAATAAAACAGCTTACCATAAAAAAAGTACGATATTGCTTGAGCAGTGCGAGCACGTAAATGATTTCTCAATCCATGCACCTCTCAAACAATATCGTACCAAGTATTTTTCGTTTTAATCCATTGTTTTTAATGAATCCAAATGAGTGAACTACCCATTGTCTAAAGCCAATGGGCTTCCTGCTTCATAAACCTCGTAA
>CAZTHP010000051.1:0-4757 GCA_964613155.1 uncultured Lachnospiraceae bacterium
GGTGGTGTAGCTGGTGATGATATCACACAGGGTCTTCCCCGTGTCGAGGAACTTTTTGAAGCAAGAAAACCGAAAGGTCTTGCGATCATTTCCGAAATCGATGGTGTTGTAACCGTTAAGGAAACGAAGAAAAAACGTGAAGTTATCATTACAGGCAGCGATAAGACTGAAAAAGTCTATCCGATCACATATGGTTCTCGAATCAAAGTCTTTGATGGCGATGTAGTAAGAGCCGGTGATGAACTGACTGAAGGTAGTGTAAATCCTCATGACATTCTGAAGATCAAAGGTCTGCGTGCAGTACAGGATTATATGATCCGTGAAGTACAGAGCGTATACCAGTTACAGGGTGTAGATATCAATGATAAGCATATTGAGATCATTGTTCGTCAGATGCTTAAGAAAGTGAAGATTGAAGATCCTGGTGATAATGAAGATATCCTGCCTGGAACTTCGATTGATGTATTAGATTTCAACGATACCAACGATAAACTGGCAGCAGAAGGCAAGAAAGTAATGACTGGTAAGCAGGTAATGCTTGGTATTACTAAAGCTTCCCTGGCAACGAACTCCTTCCTGTCCGCCGCTTCCTTCCAGGAAACAACAAAAGTTCTGGCAGAAGCAGCGATCAACGGTAAAGTTGACCCGCTGGTTGGTCTGAAAGAAAACGTTCTGATCGGTAATCTGATTCCTGCTGGTACTGGTATGAAGCGTTATCGTTCTGTTAAATTAGACACTGATAAAGTAGAAGTGATCGATATGGCAGATGATTACAACGCAGCAGAGGAAGAAACCGCTTATGCAGACGTACCTGCAGCAGAAGAGAATTCTTTTCCTGTACAGGATGACGCAGAGCAGGAAGATTACGTAGAAGATGGTATTGAAGCCGGATACGACAGTCTGCTCGCTGCATTAGCAAATGGCAGTTTTGATGAAGATTAATCATCAAATAATGGATTTTCAGAAATTATTTTCAGAAATGTAATTCAATTTGTGAAAATTAACAAAAAATAATAAGATGACAGTCTCTGATGAGAGTGAACTTTTATCAGAGCTGTCTTTTTGTTTGAATCACAGAGTGGATTTTACATTCTGTGAGACAGCAGAATGCACTTTGTACAACAAGGTGAATTTTGCGAAAATAAGCCTGTTTTTAGGCATTTGAAGCAGCTTTTGACAAAAGAAAATTGCTTTTTCTGCTTGAAAAATGTTTCAAAATGATAAAAATAGGAGTATTGATCAAAAAAAGCAGGAATAATGTGGAAAAACTGGAGAATATAGAAAAATAGCTTGATTTGTTCAAAAAATTGTATTAAATTTTGTACACTTATAAGCTTGCACGCAAGTGCATTTGGTGATATTATCTAGTTCTGTAAGGGGAAAAATGTCGATATCAAGCATATTTCCTAATAAAGTTTATAAAAATGAAAATTGTATAAAATTATGACAACATTTTCCTTGCCTTTTCGAAAAAATGTGATAGACTATTTATAGTTCACTATATCAAAGAAATGATCATACAATTATGGAGGTAAGATTATGAATTTAATGTATGTGGCAGTGGCTGCTGGTATTCTGGCGCTCCTGTTTGCGTTCGTGCTGACAAAGAAAGTTGGCAAAGTCGATGCAGGAACCGATCGGATGAAAGAAATTTCAGCATTCATTGCAGAAGGTGCAAGAGCATTTTTATTTGCAGAGTATAAGATTTTAGTTATTTTTGCAGCAGTACTGTTTGTAGTATTGTTTGCAATGAGAGGACCCCTGACCGCAGTTTGTTTCATTTGCGGTGCAGTTTTCTCTACACTTGCTGGTTACTGTGGTATGACCGTAGCAACAAAAGCGAATGTAAGAACTGCTAATGCAGCAAGAACAAGCGGTATGAACTCCGCATTAACAGTAGCTTTCTCTGGCGGTGCTGTTATGGGTATGTGTGTAGCTGGTCTTGGTCTTTTAGGTGTCAGCCTGCTCTATTCTATTTTCCAGGATGTTGATATCTTATTTGGCTTCAGCTTAGGTGCATCCTCTATCGCGCTGTTCGCACGTGTTGGTGGTGGTATTTATACAAAAGCTGCTGACGTTGGTGCTGACCTGGTAGGTAAAGTAGAAGCTGGTATTCCTGAAGATGACCCGAGAAACCCCGCTGTTATCGCTGATAACGTAGGTGATAACGTAGGTGACGTAGCTGGTATGGGTGCTGACTTGTTTGAATCTTATGTTGGTTCTCTGATTTCTGCTATGACTCTTGGTCTGGTATGGGCTACTAAGAATGAAGTTCTGATCGACAATGGTGCGATCATTTTCCCTGCTGTTCTGTCAGCTCTGGGTATTGTAGCTTCTATTCTGGGTACTTTCCTGGTTAAAGGTAAAGAAGGTTCCAACCCTCAGAAAGCTTTAAACCGTGGTACTTATGCAGCATCTGTAATCGTTCTGGTTGGAGCATTTGTTTTAAGTAATGTTTTCTTTGGCGGTATGAGACCCGCTCTGGCTATTATTGCTGGTCTGGTAGTTGGTCTGCTGATCGGTACTGTTACCGAAATTTATACATCAGGTGATTATAGTTCTGTTAAGAAGATTGCAGATCAGTCTGAAACTGGTTCTGCTACAACCGTTATTTCCGGTCTGGCAGTTGGTATGAGATCTACAGCAATCCCGATCATCCTGATCTGTATCGGTATCTTCGTAGCATATTACTGCTGCGATCTGTATGGTATCGCACTGGCAGCTGTAGGTATGTTATCTACAACTGGTATCACTGTTGCAGTAGATGCATATGGTCCGATCGCTGATAACGCTGGTGGTATTGCAGAAATGTCCGGTCTGGACGAATCTGTTCGTGAAATCACAGACTCTCTGGATGCAGTTGGTAACACAACAGCAGCAATTGGTAAAGGTTTCGCAATTGGTTCCGCAGCACTGACTGCTATGGCATTATTCATGTCTTACGCAGAAGCAGTAAATCTGGATACAATCAATATTTTATCTCATACAACAATTATCGGTCTGCTGATCGGTGGTATGCTGCCTTTCCTGTTCTCAGCTATGACAATGGATTCCGTATCCAAAGCAGCTTACCAGATGATCGCTGAAGTAAGACGTCAGTTCCGTGAAATTCCTGGTATTCTGGAAGGTACAGGAAAACCTGACTATACTTCTTGTGTAGCAATTTCTACAACCGCAGCATTAAAAGAAATGTTAATGCCCGGTGTTATGGCAGTAGTAGTTCCCGTACTGGTTGGTGTTCTCTTAGGAACAGAAGCAGTAGGTGGTATGCTGGCTGGTTCTCTTGTTACTGGTGTTCTGATGGCAATCTTCATGTCTACTTCAGGTGGTGCATGGGATAACGCTAAGAAATACATCGAAAACGGTAACAATGGTGGTAAAGGAAGCCCTGCTCACAAAGCAGCTGTTGTTGGCGATACTGTAGGTGATCCTTTCAAGGATACTTCAGGTCCTGCGATCAACATCCTGATCAAACTGATGACAATCGTAGCATTAGTATTCTGCGGATGCTTCATTGGTATCTTAGGCTAGTCTGATCGACCAGCTTACGTTGTAAAGATAAATCCTTTCCATTTTTTGGAATACTTCTTTGGAGTCGTGAACTTCTTGGTTTTTGAGATTTGTCATTTACAACTTTGCATTGTTTATAATTTTTAAAAAAAATCCATTTGGCATATGATTAAAATATGCCAAATGGATTTTTTTTATGAAAAAATAGTTGCAATTTTACCAAATATCCCGTACATTGATGATATCATGATCACAGTTTTGATCAATTTCAGATTACATTATGGATCATATTCTAATGTTAGCTTGATGCTACTTGGAAATAGGGCCTTGAAGGGAACTAGAGGGGATTTCTACGAAACTTGAAAAAGGTTTCGAAAGCTTGAACGGAGTTTTCTGAAATTTTATAAGAGGAAAAGCTGTGAGGAAATGGGAGTAGAGGGTATGAATTTAAAAATTATTGCTTGTAAAATTATGCAGAGGGAACTTGCAAGTTTGATGTGGTGCTGTCCGAATTCATTTGATCTGACCACCCTTCAGCAAAATTATCATGCAGTTCCGCTTCGCCTGCGGGAATATCTGCAGGCAGAGATTGAACGGATTGAGCGGAAAGAGGATCCGTATACGAATAATTTGGAGGAATTTGATGCGATTGTTTTGGGTTATGGTCTTTGTTCGAATGCGTTGATCGGTCTGCACAGCAGTCGTTATCCATTGGTAATACCAAGAGCACATGACTGTACCGCTTTGTTTATGGGCAGTAAAGAAATGTATCAGGAATATTTTGATACGTATAAAGGAACTTATTTTTATAACCAGGCATGGGTTGAATTGGGCCAGGGAATGGATGAGCAGTACATGAATCGTAAGTATCATGAATTTATGAAACAATTTGAGGATGAAGATACCGTTGAGTATCTGATGGAAATGGAACGGGAGATGGTTGCAAATTATAAGTATGCGGCATATATTACCTGGCCGGATTTTGAAGATGAACCTTTTCGGGAACGGGTAAGAGCACTGGCACGCGAAAAAGCCTGGGAATATCTTGAGGTCAATGGTTCTAATCGTCTTCTGAAAAAAATGTTAGATGGGGAATGGGATGAGGAGGATTTTCTGGTCGTACAGCCGGGCTATAAAGTAGCAGCAGATACGGAGCGGATTATCTGTGCAGTTCCGATTGAAGAATGATAAAGCTAAGGCTGGCAAAGGGTAAGTCACAGGAAATCAAATAGGTAGTTAAATAGGAA
>CAZTHP010000051.1:4857-19902 GCA_964613155.1 uncultured Lachnospiraceae bacterium
GGATGTCAGACGGCGATAGCTTCCTTCTTCCAGCGTTTCATCCAGTTTTAGAGATCCCATGCTGAGACGTTTCAGCCAGGTTACTTCACAGCCGACGGCGTGAAACATTCGCTTGATCTGATGGAAACGTCCTTCGTGAATCGTAACGATGGCTTCACAGGGATGTTCGGAAATCGGCTCTAAGTGTGCTGGCAGTGTTAACTTTTCGTCACCAATGTCGATTCCCTGTTCAAAGGCTGTGATCATTTCTGGAGTAATGGTTTTGGTTACGCGTACTTGATACGTTTTATCGACATGATGCTTGGGGGAAAGAAGGCGATGCGAAAGGGCACCATCGTTTGTTAAAAGAACTAAACCGACGGTATCCTTGTCCAATCTGCCGGCGGGAAAGAGATCCAGGCGAAGATCTTCTTTTGCGAGAAGATCCAGTACCGTTTTTTCACGGCGGTCTTCTGTAGCGGAAACAACGCCCATTGGCTTATTCAGCATGTAGTAAACATATTTTTCAAAATTTAAAAGCCGTCCATCAAAGAAGACCCGGTCGTGTTCCGGGTCTAATTTGGTTTCCGGTTTTTTGACTAGTTCTCCATTCACAGTAATCAGCCCCTTTTTCAGGAGCTGTTTTACTTGTGAACGAGTTCCAATCTGCATATCTGCCAGAAATTTATCAATTCGAATTGTTTTCAAAATAAAATCCTCTGTTTTGCTTTATGCGTCCGGTTTGTTGATTCTGAAATTATTCAGTAGCTTGTTCTGAATTTTCAATAGAAGTTTCATCAGAATTTTCAGCGGAGAGATCTGCTGTGGTTTCCAGGAACAGTTCTTCCAACTGTTTGGAATCTACTGGTGAAGGTGCTTCTGTCATAAGGTCAGATGCATCTTTTACCTTCGGGAAGGCAATTACTTCACGAATGCTGTCGGAACCGGTCATCAGCATAATCATACGATCAAGGCCATATGCCAGACCTGCATGAGGCGGAACACCGTATTTGAATGCATTGATCAGGAAGCCAAACTGTTCATAAGCCCCTTCTTTGGTAAAGCCAAGAGCGGCAAACATTTTCTCCTGAATATCGGACTGGTGGATTCGTACGGAACCGCCGCCTAATTCAACGCCGTTTAATACGATATCATAGGCTTTTGCACGAACACGGCCGGGATCGCTGTCGATGTACGGTAAGTCTTCTTCCATCGGCATGGTGAAGGGGTGGTGCATGGCAACGTAACGGTTATCTTCTTCGGAGTACTCTAACAGAGGGAATTCTGTGATCCAAACAAAACGGAATTCCTGATTGCCTTCTAAGATACCCAGATTTTTTGCTAATTCAAGACGCAGTGCACCTAAAATGTTGCAGACAGCCATCTCTTTATCGGCTGCAAAGAACAGAAGATCGCCTGCTTCTGCCTGCATTGCATTAGCAAGTGCCTGAATTTCTTCTTCTTTCATGAATTTTGCGAAAGGACATTTAATAGAGCCATCTGCATTAATCTGCATATAAGCCAATCCCTTTGCGCCGATTCCTTTTGCAAAGTTTACGTAAGCATCGATTTTTTTACGTCCCAGGCTTCCCTGACCTTTTACATTAATACCGCGGACAACACCACCTGCTTCCAAAGCACCTTTAAAGACAACAAATTCGCAGTCTTTTACTGCTTCAGAAACATCCTGAATTTCAAGTCCGAAACGCAGATCCGGTTTATCGGAACCAAAGCGAGCCATGGCTTCTGCATAAGGCATCCGCTGAATCGGAAGCTGAATTTCAACTCCGCAAACTTCTTTAAATACGCGCTGCAGCAGTCTTTCATTTACGTCGATTACATCGTCGATGTCGACAAAGGAAAGTTCCATATCGATCTGGGTAAATTCCGGCTGTCTGTCTGCACGCAGGTCTTCGTCACGGAAGCATCTTGCAATCTGGAAATAACGATCGTATCCAGAGCACATCAGCAGCTGTTTGAAAATCTGAGGAGACTGGGGCAGAGCATAGAAGCTGCCGGGATGTACACGGCTGGGAACGAGGTAATCGCGTGCTCCTTCCGGTGTACTTTTGCACAGCATAGGGGTTTCAATCTCCAGAAAACCTTCTTCTGCCATGAAATTGCGAACCAGTGTTGTAACCTGACTTCTCAGGATTAGATTTCTCTGAATATTCGGACGGCGCAGATCCAGATAACGATATTTTAAGCGCAGTTCATCTTTTGTATTGCAGTTTTCCTCAATCGGGAAAGGCGGAGTCAGGGATTCAGAAAGAATCCGCAGATCCTTTGCGATGATTTCGATGCTTCCAGTGGCAATATTGGAATTTACCGCACCAGAACGTTTTTCGACCGTACCAGTAACTGCGATAACATATTCGTTTCTTAACTGACCAGCGCGTTCAAATGCTTCTGCGCCAGCAGTTTCTTCACTGAAAATTAACTGTAAAAGACCAGAGCGGTCTCTTAAATCGATGAAAATCAGGCTGCCCAGATTTCGTCTTTTCTGAACCCAGCCCATAACAGTAACAGTTTCGCCGATTGCTGCCTGAATGGTCTCTGCACAGCGATGAGTTCTGTGCAAACCAGCCATAGATTCTGCCATAGTGAAAATCCTCCTTGAATTTCGTTTCTTACTTCTTGTTTCTGTTTTCTATTTCAGTTTGTTTTTATTTCTTTAAAATATTAAGATATCAACTATAAATGAGCAAATAGCAAAGTTGCACAAAAATCAAGCAGATTTGTCTGCTGTGCAAAGATTTTTTTGGCTGTAATCCCTTAAATGTTTGTAATGAAAAGACATCTTTGGGCATTATTTTAAATTTGCTCATTTATAGCTACCCAATATTAAAATACCAAGATTGAACGGTCTAAAAGCACATGAGCTTGCTGCCAACACGCTTTTCTCAATACTGACGGTTATTTGCGGAAAAATTCACGAAATGTTCCGTAGCCGTCTTTACTCAGCTGTTCTTTCTGGAATTTTTTATTTTTATTCATAGTTACGACTAAAATACATTTGCCCTGGCTTCGTTCAGCAGCAGCTTCTTTCATGATTTCGCAAAGCTTTTCCGCAGGCATATTTTTCTCTACCAGAAATGCAATTTTTTCTGCCTGATTGGGAACTTCGAAACCGTGCTCCATTAATAAAGTAACAATTCGTTCGAATCCAATGGAAAAACCACAAGCGCAGGTTTCTTTGCCTGTAAATTTACCGATCATCTTATCGTAACGGCCGCCGCCTGCGACAGAACTGCCGAAATCGGGCATTTCGATTTCGAAAATTGTGCCGGTGTAGTAGGACATACCGCGTACCAGAGTCGGGTCAAATACGATGTCATAGGAAGCAGTTTGTGTCTGCTGAATGCTGGTAATGATCGTGGTTAAGCTTTCTGCTGTTTCAGAAGGCAGATAATCGCCCAATTCTTCTTTCAGCCAAAGAACGGGATTTTCCTGTTCTTCTAACTTGGTAAATAATCCCAGATATGTTTCAATCGATTCTGCGGCAAAATCACTTTCCAGCAGTTCCTTTTTTACACCGTCCAGACCGATCTTGTCCATCTTATCCAGGATAATAAATACTTTTTCGAAGGATTCTTCTGAAAATCCGCTGTAAGCAGCCATTGCTCTTAAAATGCCGCGGTCGTTGATGCGGACTTTGAAGTTATTAAAAAGCTTGCCCAACAGTGTTGTAGTCGCTGTGATCAGTTCGATTTCAGCCAGACAGGAAGGATCGCCTAAGATATCAATATCACACTGATAAAACTGGCGGAAACGGCCTTTCTGCGGACGTTCTGCTCGCCATACCGGACCAATCTGCAGTGCTTTAAACGGTACAGGCAGCTGGTTGGCATTGTTGGAATAGAAACGGGACAGCGGAACGGTCAGGTCGTAGCGCAGACCGCTGTCAACGAGATCCTGTTCACTCTGTGCTGTTTCCAGATTCAGCTTTTCACCACGTTTTAAAATCTTGAAGATCAGTTTTTCGTTGTCACCGCCTTGTTTGCTGCTCAGATTTTCGATATGCTCTGCACAAGGGGTTTCTATCGGAGTAAAGCCGAAGCTTTTATAAGTTTCTTTGATCAGACCAATTACATAATCCCGGATCTGCATTTCAGCAGGCAGGATATCTTTCATACCGGTCACTGGTTTTTTAACCATTGCCATAAATTTTCCTCCCGTAAATCATTTCACGCAGCAGAAAATGCATGTAGAAACTTAAGTTTGTTCGGGTTCTGCTGCGTAGGATTGTTTTTTATGAATTCTTTTCGTTTCACATTCCCCATAGCGAAAGCAAGGGGAATGACAGATTTGATAAGGAATCAATCGCTAACTATAGATTATAGTAAAAATACAGAAGATGTGCAAGATGATTTTCATAATATTTTCAGCATATTTTCGGCATTTTTTCAGCGATTTTAAGAACGGATTTTTGGAGATTCGGATAGGTACAGTACTTGCAAAATGATATCGAGTTGCAGGAATCGTATTGAAAAGAATGGAAAACGTTCACACCTTTCGATTTAAGAAAAGTATGAACGTTTGTAGATAAAAATTTAGCCTTCTAAAGATGTAGTGTCGATAATGTTTTGATGCAATCGGGTATGAAGCGATCGATTTACATCAGTATAAAAATCTGCCGCTGCAGCAGCAATTGCAGAATAAATTGAGCAGGAGCATGTCGATGCACCATTTGTTCATACTGCTGCGGGAAGTACGTCCATAATTGCCGCCCATATTGTGATACCATTGTCCTCCGTTTTGGAGCTGATCCAATAGTGCTTTATATTGGTAATTGGAAGGTTCCATTGTGACAGCTTGTTTGGCATGTTCTAATGCCTGGATCGTGTTTCCGAGGCCGCGGTTTGCATAGGCACTTAAAAAATACCAATGTGCAGGGCGGTCATTCATACCGTTTAATACGTTGAGTGCTTCTTGATAATGCCCACTGTTAATATAATTCGCAGCAGCTTGCAGATAGGAATTGGTGCTGCTGTTGGAAGAATAATTTCCTTGATTGTAGCCGCTTCGGTTCTGCTGGTTGTTTCCATAGCCATAAGAACCGCCAAACCCACCAAAGCCGCCGAATCCGCCAAACCAGTCATCGTAGTCGCTTTGGTCTTGACCGTAAGAGCCACCGCCAAATCCGCGGCTGCTGCCAGGACCATACTGACTGCCGAAAAAACGGCCTCCATGCTCTTTTTCATCCATAATCTGCTCATATGCTTGCTGGACTGCTTTGAACTTCTCCTCCGCCTCTGCGGCATTGGGATTGTTGATGTTGGCATCGGGATGGTATTTGCGGCTAAGTTTGCGATAGGCTTTTTTGATCTCGTCAGTAGTGGCATCCCTGGATACACCAAGTATCTCATAAGGATCTGTGTACATAATTATTTCCTTTCCTTTTGGGAGCTGCGCTTGTTTAAAATCAGTTCATAACGGGTCCAGATGCCCGAATAAATAATATTACGTAAGATTTCTGCATCTTCGATCAGGGGAAGACGTTCAAACTGCGCTGCACATTCTGCCATGACCATATTCATGTAGTTCTGGCAGATTTCATTAAAATATTGAGAATCTTCTTTTTGATATAAGGTCATCAGGGGATTGTAATTCCCTGTTTTTTGATCTTGTTCAATATCTTCCCAGGCATCCATCAGATAAATAAATTTACCAAGGTAAAATCCGATCGTGCGAAGGGAATGGGTCCATTCATCCTGCTTATAGGCAAAAATTTCAGCGACCATATGGCCGGAAATACCAGCAGCCTGATCTAGATCCCTGCAGTTTTCTGCTTCTAATTGATGGAGCTGATGAAGGAGTGCTTCCAGGCGCTCAATTTTTCCAGGATATTTTTGCTTTAATTGATGGAAACTGCGATGGTAAAGAAGGGAAAGGCCGTTTCCTGTAATCTTTTCCTTTGCAGTTTTGGCATCTAAGATGGTATCTTCTGTTAAATACCAGGTACAGAGCAGATTCATATCTGCGCCATAATCGGAAAATTGGTTGCGCAGCTCCAAATGTTTGTGAAGCGGATGCGCCAGACAGCGCACAGTCGTTTCCCGTGTCTCTGGTTCATACAAGCTGGTCAGCAGCATGACCAGAAAGGTAATGTCGTAAGAAAGACTGAGTCGGGAAGTAATCCCATAATTTTCCGATAAGCTGCGGCATAAACCACAGTAAAAACCACGATAGCGGGCGTATTCCCGGATTTTGAGTTCTGGCTGATGAATATTGATATAGCCAAACATCGATGATATCCCTCCAATTTTGTGGTAAAACAACATAATTTACATACAATACGAAAAAATAATACAATATAGAAAATTAATACAATATGCCATCATAAGAAGCTGTATCCGGTTTTACGTGCGTTTTTTAAACTCTGTATGGCACTTGGGACAGGTGATCAGAATGGTACCTTTTCCCTTAGGAACACGGACTTTTTGCTTGCAATTCGGGCATTTGAAGATTTTTTTGGTCTTATCCTTCGGAGCGGTCTGCCAGGCACCATTGGAATAAGCACGCTGACCGCCGGTAGAATAGGTCTTTTTTCTGCCAAGTTTTGCATTCAGATTGCTCCGGAAACGCAAAAAAGCAGCATTTTCCCGGTAACGATCTGCATGATTGCGTGAGAAGCAGCGATAAATGCCGCTGATCAGCAAAACATAGGTTAGAAATGTTAAAAATTTAGGAAAACAGAACATAGAAAGAACAGCACAGATCAGTGCTGCCCACAGAAGTACCTTGTTCAGTTCGTCGTTGCCATAACGACCATACATAAATTGATTGAATTTGTCTCTCATGTTAAAATCACACCTTATCTAAAAATCATAAGTTCCATTCTCAACCGCCGAAAAGCGCAAGAACAAAATTGTCTTTGCCACGATCTCAATTCTGCATGGAAATTTTGAAAATCCAGGAAAAAATTGGGAATGTTGGTGAGATTGGCAATCTTGGCAATCTTAGCACTATTGGCGGAATAGAAGGGTTATTGCTTGTGAAACATTATAGCAAAAAGAATTTGCGTGTCAACAATTCCGCTGATTTACATAAAATGTTAAGAATTTGAACACAAAAAATTCACAAATAGGAAAATAAACTGCGCCAGAAAGATGAGAGGCATAAAAAGTTTAAAATACCAGTGTTTTGTTTTATGGTGGAACGTATACATTCCCACAAGAGAACCGGCGGCTCCTCCGGCCAGTGCGATCAAAAATAAGGTTCGCTCTGAAATTCGCCATTTTTTATGTATGGCCTTGCGCTTATCCAGCAGCATTGAGAAAAAGCCGGCCAGATTGATGCAAATTATGTAGAGCAGTCCAAAAGGAATGAAAAAATCAGACATTGTAAATGCAAACCTCCTAGTTAATACAATTAAATTTCCCTCTAGCTCGCTTGCGCTCATTAAATCACGATTTGCACTTCGTGCTTGGTGATTTCTGCGAAATCAATCGTGATCGACATTCGCCGCTCGCTGAGAGTGAGCAAGCTCCCTCTAGCTCACTTGCGCTCATTGTATCATAAAATGAGCTGCTCAACAAATGGATGCGAGGGTGGGGATGTTCTCAAAATTTGCCAGGAAAACAGGTGGTCGTTTCATTGACATTGGAAAAGAGTTGTTATATAATCACTATAACAATTATAATATGCTATTGGGAGTAAAAGGTCTAAAATGCGGAGTGTGCACGGCAGTTCGCAGATCGCAAAGTCTGGGGCTTTTGTCCCATATCATACTAGAGTAGATGAAAAGGTGATGCTGCGATTCAGTGAATGCAGTTTTAACTCGTTATGGAGTACGATCTGATCGAAGGTTTCTGTTGATTATGGAGCAGCCCTGTCTAAAAGGATTTCTTTTTCGCAAGGAATTACAGTGGAAAGGAATCTGGAATCAGGCAGAGTAACGGCAGATTGGGCGAAGCTTGCAAATTGCTGAATGGGAGCAGGAATAAAATGGGTGGTGGACATATGATCATTCAGTTTCATATTGATTTTAACAGTGAGGAAGCACTTTATATCCAGTTGTGCAATGAAATTATTCGCGGAATCGCGCTGCAGCAGATTCAGGAAGGGGAGTCGCTGCCTTCTGTGCGGCAGCTGGCAGAAGTTGTTGGTATTAATATGCATACGGTGAATAAAGCGTATACCGTATTAAAGCAGGAAGGATTTGTGAAATTAGATCGCCGAAAAGGTGCGATTATTTCTTTGGATATTGATAAATACAGAGCGATTCAGGAGCTGCGGGATAATTTAAATGTAATCTTGACGCGGGCAATTTGTAAGGATGTAAGTCGGCAAGAGGTTCATCAGCTGGTGGATGAAGTATTTGACCGTTATATGCCTGATATTAGCTAGGAAATGGTGCGATTTTGTTTTGTTTATTTTTGCAAATATTACGAAAATTCAATCAAAACAAACAAAAGCGAATGGATGAAATGGAAAAAGAAAGGAAAGAGTAGAATTTATGCTTTGTGAAAGATGTAAGCAAAGAGAAGCAAATGTACGCTACACGGAAATTATAAATGGTGAAGTGACAGAACATAATCTTTGCATGGAGTGTGCCAGAACTATGGATTTTGGCGGACATAAATATGCGGCGGCATTATTTGACGGGGAATCTCAGCTGGGCAAGCTTTTGTCCGGTTTGCTGGGCTTTGCAGTTGATCCAACGCAGGGAAATGCGCAGGGGGACAGCAGCTCGATCGTATGCCCGGTATGCCATACCTCTTATGCGGAATTTGTGAAAAAATCCCGTTTTGGCTGTGCGGATTGCTATGAAGTGTTTGAATTGTTGATGGAAGACCATTTGAAGGCTCTGCAGGGAAGTACAGTTCATTCCGGAAAGCGTCCGATGCGGTCACGTGCGCAGGCAGCAGTTGGTTCACAGGCTTTAGAAACTCCTATTTTCCCGGCAAATGCTGGTGAAGGAGGAAGGGGAGCAGCCGCGGATTCAGAAGGTGCCGCATCAGAAACAATTGAAGAAAAAATTGCAGTTCTGGAGATGCGTTTAAAGGAAGCACTCCGGGAAGAAGAATATGAAGCAGCGGCCAAATATCGTGATGCGATCCGTGCTTTAAAAGCGGAGGTGGAAGCACATGAGTAGATGGTTTGAAACAACAGGGAAACCGCAGGGCATCGTCGTATCCAGTCGGATTCGTCTGGTGCGAAATGTGGAAGGGTTTGTTTTTCCCCAGAAAATGCAGGAGAACGAACGAACAGAGTTTTTAGAAAAGCTGCACTGTGGTTTGGATGAATTTGATCTGATCTATACTGATCTGAAGCAGATGAGTTTGGAGGAGAAAAAAGCACTGAAAGAACGGCAGCTGATCAATGCGGATATCGCTTCCCGTGATACGAATATGGGATTTTATGTTTCAGAAGATGAATCCGTCAGCATTTTAACAGGTGGTGATGATCATATTCGATTTCAGTGTATTTTGCCTGGATCTTCTCTGCACAAGGGCTGGCAGATGATGAATGATCTGGACGACCAGCTGAACGAACAGTTTGATTATGCATTCAGTGAGAAATTTGGCTATCTGACGGCTTTTCCGACGAATATGGGAACGGGGCTGCGGGCGAGTGTGATTTTACATTTGCCGCTGATTTCCCGTGAACGAAATTTCAAAAGACTGATGGAAGAAATCGGTCGTATGGGTGTTAGTTTAAAGGGCATTTACAGCAGCGATCCAGCAGAAAATTACGGCGGGATGTATCGTTTGTCCAATCAGAAGACATTAGGGCAATCAGAAAAGGAAATTATCCAAAATGTCGAGCGTTTTGCAATCCAGTTAGCAGATCAGGAGCGTCAGGCAGAAAATGAAATGGTTCGTGCAAAGCAGCGGGATATGGAAGATGAGATTTATAAGTCATTTGGAGTTCTGCGCTATGCGAAGAAACTTTCCATGAAAGAAAGTATGATGTATTTATCACAGGTGCGTATGGGAATTGCAAATGGTTTGATTCGTTTGCAAAAGCCCGTTAATATTCATGGTCTTATGGTGCTGGCGCAGCCTGGATGTCTGGCACAGTTTGCAGGACGTTCTTTAAGCGAGGAAGAAAGCCTCTTTATGCGAGCACGTTTTATTCAAACACATTTGCCGGAATGTGAGTGGAATCCATCTTTATAAAAATAGTAAAACTGGGAAAGGATTTTAAGATATGAATAATAGATTTACAGAGCAAGCAAAATCTGCGATCGGACATGCCAGAACCGCGGCTTATCAGCTACAGCATGGTTATGTAGGAACCGAACATCTTTTAATCGGCCTTTTGCAGGAAACAGAGGGTGTTGCTTCGATGGTGCTGCAGGCGAATGGTGTGGAAGAAGAACGGCTGATCGGATTAGTCAGCCAGCTGATCACACCGCCTGGGGGCGTGAGTACACAGGAAATCGGCAATTACAGCCCGCAGGCGCAGTTTGTGTTAAATAACAGTGCACGAGAAGCAAATCGGTTTCAGTCACAGCTGATTGGAACGGAGCATATTTTAATGGCGATTTTGAAGGATAGTGATTGTGTTGCAAGCCGTTTGCTGAATACGATGCATGTGAAGGTGCAGAAATTATACAGTGATCTGTTTCAGGCAATGGGAGAGGATGGAAATCGTTTTCGTGAGGAAATGGAGCGTCAAAATTCCGGCAAGAAACAGAGCAATACACCAACCTTAGATCAATACAGCCGAGATTTAACGGCAATGGCAAAGGAAGGCAAATTAGATCCGGTTATCGGCAGAGAGCGTGAAATTAACCGTGTGATTCAGATTTTAAGCCGCAGAACGAAAAATAATCCCTGTCTGATCGGCGAACCGGGTGTTGGAAAAACTGCGATCGCAGAGGGACTGGCAGCGGCAATTGCAGCAGGTGATATTCCCGATACGGTTAAAAATAAACGTGTTTTGACATTGGATATTTCCGGAATGGTAGCCGGCTCCAAATATCGTGGAGAATTTGAGGAACGCATTAAAAATGTATTAGAAGAAGTGCGTCAGGATGGCAGTGTACTGCTTTTTATTGATGAAATTCATACGATCATCGGTGCGGGCGGTGCAGAAGGTGCAATCGATGCTTCTAATATTATGAAACCTTCATTGGCACGCGGAGAACTGCAGCTGATCGGTGCTACCACTATCGATGAATATCGCAAATATATTGAAAAAGATGCTGCTTTAGAACGCCGTTTTCAGCCGGTTCAGGTAGAAGAACCCTCCGAAGACGAAACTTTTGAGATTTTAAAAGGACTGCGTCATCGCTATGAGGAACATCACAACGTAACGATTACAGATGAAGCATTAAAAGCAGCGGTTAAATTATCTGCCCGTTATATCAATGACCGTTTTCTTCCGGATAAAGCAATCGATTTGATCGACGAAGCATCTTCCAAAATTCGTCTTGGAGCTTATACGGCACCGCCGGAACTGGAAGCGCTGGAACAAGAGATTCAGCAGTTGAATCAGGAGAAGGAACAGGCAATTCAGGAAGAAGCGTATGAAAAAGCAGGGGAGATCAAAGCAAAGCAAAATGAACTGCGGAGCCGACAGGAGGCATTAAAAAATGCCTGGGAGAAAGAGAAAAAAGAAGCTTCCTTATTTGTAGAAGAAAATGATATCGCAGGTGTGGTTTCACAGTGGACCAAAATTCCGGTACAGAAATTAGAAGAAACGGAAGCAGAACGTTTGATGAATTTAGAAAAAATCCTTCATGATCGTGTAATCAGCCAGGACAAAGCCGTATCGGCTGTAGCAAGAGCCATCCGACGCGGCCGTGTCGGTTTGAAAGACCCGAATCGCCCCATTGGTTCTTTCTTGTTTTTAGGTCCTACCGGTGTGGGAAAAACGGAGCTTTCCAAAGCACTTGCGCAGGCATTGTTCGGTACAGAAAATGCCCTGATCCGTGTTGATATGTCCGAATATATGGAAAAGCATAGTGTTTCAAAATTAGTCGGTTCACCGCCTGGATATGTTGGATATGAAGAAGGAGGACAATTGAGCGAAAAAGTTCGCCGGAATCCTTATTCTGTTATCTTATTTGATGAAATCGAAAAAGCACATCCAGATGTATTTAACACGTTGCTGCAGGTATTAGATGACGGTCATATTACCGATTCGCAGGGCAGAAAGATTGATTTCAAAAATACTGTGATCATCATGACTTCTAATGCAGGTGCGATGCGGATTGTAGAACCGAAACAGCTTGGATTTATTTCCGCCGTTTCGGAAGAAGAAACGTACGAATCGATGAAGCAAAATGTTATGGAAGAAGTGAATCGGATGTTCAAACCGGAATTTTTGAATCGTATTGATGAAACTATCGTATTTCATGCGCTGAATCGCGATGCCGTCAGCCAGATTATGGAATTGATGTTAGCAGCGATCAATAAACGGACAAAAGCGCAGATGAATTTTACCATTCAGCTGGATGACACTGCGCGTCAGATTCTTATGGATAAAGGCTATGACCAAAAATATGGTGCAAGACCTCTCCGCCGGACGATTCAGAATGAACTGGAAGACATGCTGGCAGAAGAAATTTTAATGGGGCATTTAAAAGCTGGAGATCTGGTTAAAATTACCGGAGCTGACGGGGCATTGAAGCTTGATGTATAAAAAACTGTATTTTCCATATCCCGTTTGTGATTTTTTAAACAGGAAGCTCTGACGTCGAGAAATTGGAGTGGTTTACAAACGATTGTGCGAAAAATCTACTACTTTAGGAGATAAATATCACACAAAGCGGCAGTAACGGTTCAGAGTCAAGTAGAATTTTATAAAACAGACGTAAAATACTCACATTTTTAAGACTGATTTTGAAATTTTATTTCATTCTGAACTGTTACGAACTATGAAAAAAGTGCGCTGAATTTTCACAAACGACAGCTTGTAACTTGCCACAAGTTATATTATACTAAAGCTACCATGAAATGGAACTGGAAGTTCGATGGGGAATACAGCTTGTGAAAAGCAAACAAAGATGAGGAGGACATGTAGATGTCAGCAGTAAAAGAGTTATTACGTGCAGAAAGTGATGGAAGCATTAGCTTTGGCGATTATACATTAGCAGAAAAGCAGAAAATGCCTGGCTTTGAGCATAAAGGAGATCAGTATTATGTGAAAACTTATGCTGAAAGCACACATTTGGAAAAAAATGGTATGTTTGTGTATGATTCCGTTCCTGGAACTGCGGTAAATGGTTTTGTTGTAACTGAAAATGGTGCAAAGTTTACCGTAGAAGGAGATAAGGATGCTCAGATCACGCTGGAATTGGCAGCGAAAGAAACCTATACGGTTTATTTTGATGAAAAAGCGGTTGGACAGATGACAACCAACAATTCCGGTAAATTGGCGATCAGCGTAACACTTGGTGAAAAACCGGTATTGGTAGAGGTGCGTAAGTAATCACGTCTGTCTTTTTCAAGCAAGTACGAGCAATCTCAAAGTGAGTAAGGATATAGGTGAGTATACATAGTATATGGCAAAATCAAAAACAACTGTATTTTTTTGCAAATCATGTGGTTTTGAGTCATCGAAATGGCTGGGACAGTGTCCTGGCTGTCGGGAGTGGAATACATTTACAGAAGCTCCGACGAATAAAGTTTCCAAAAGCCGCGGCTTAAGTCAAAATTCCCGAAATTCCGGGATTGCTGGAATTATGGGTGAGAGTCATGACGCAGTGCGTTTGGAAGAAATCGATATGACGCATCAGCCTCGTATGGATGCAGGAAGTACAGAACTGAACCGGGTACTGGGCGGCGGTATTGTACCCGGTTCTCTTATTCTAGTGGGCGGCGATCCTGGAATTGGAAAATCAACGCTGCTTTTGCAGACATGCAGACAGCTGGCTGCTTCTGGAAGAAAAGTTCTGTATATTTCCGGCGAAGAATCGTTGGCTCAGATTCGAATGCGGGCAGATCGGATCGGACAATTTACAGGAAATTTATCCTTTTATTGCGAAACAGATCTGGATATTATAGAAGAAAAGCTTTCACTGTGGAAACCGGAGGTCGTGATCATCGATTCCATCCAAACGATGTATCGGGAAGAAGTATCAGCGGTACCCGGAAGTGTCAGTCAGGTAAGAGAATCGACCGCCGTCTTAATGCGCCTGGCAAAAGGACTTGGAATTGCGATTTTTATCGTAGGTCATGTAACAAAAGAAGGAACAGTAGCCGGTCCCCGTATTTTAGAACATATGGTGGACACTGTGCTGTATTTTGAAGGCGATCGTATGGCTGCGTATCGTATTTTGCGGGCAGTAAAAAATCGCTTTGGTTCCACCAATGAGATTGGCGTTTTCGAAATGGGAGAAGCCGGTCTGATGGAAGTTGCAAACCCTTCGGAATATATGTTAAATGGACGGCCGGAAGGCGCAAGTGGATCAGTCGTTACTTGTACGATGGAAGGAACGCGTCCGATCTTATCAGAAGTACAGGCATTAGTCTGCCGTACGAATTTTGGAATGCCGCGGCGAACTTCGGCAGGTACGGATTTTAATCGCGTGAATCTGCTGATGGCTGTGTTGGAAAAACGACTGGGTTTGGCACTGGGACAATGTGATGCTTATGTAAATATTGCAGGTGGAATGCGGATTTCCGAACCATCGATTGATCTGGCAATCGTAGCAGCCATTTTATCCAGCTATCAGGATCGAGTATTAGACCCGCATACGATGATTTTCGGAGAAGTGGGTCTGGCGGGAGAAGTTCGTGCAGTCAGCATGGTGCAGCAGCGGGTCGATGAAGCCGTAAAACTGGGTTTTACAACGTGTATTTTGCCTCGTGTTAATCTGGCAAGATTGAAAAAACCTGAAGGAATCCGCTTGATCGGAATTTCTGGTGTAGGTGAACTCCTGCAGAGAAACCGCTCCTAACATTGGAAACTGATCCGTGGAGCAGTGGTAAAACTGGAAAGTAATCCGTGGAGCAGTGATAAAACTGGGAAATAATCCGTGGAGTCGTGGTAAAACTGGGAAGCGGGACGATGGAACGGTAAAATAAGGAAAAAATCACGGCTTAAAGGAAAAAGTTAGTGTATAATTTTAATTGGCAAAAATAAAGGGAAGAAGTAAAATACCTC
>CAZTHP010000052.1:0-19717 GCA_964613155.1 uncultured Lachnospiraceae bacterium
CTACGGGGATAAGTATATCAGAATTATTATCCGTAAGGGGAGGTGTAACCTATGTTAAATATGAACCTTCAATTATTTGCTCATAAGAAAGGTGTTGGTTCTACCAAAAACGGTAGAGATTCCGAATCCAAGAGACTTGGAGCAAAGAGAGCTGACGGTCAGTTCGTAAAAGCAGGCAACATTCTGTACAGACAGAGAGGTACAAAGATTCATCCCGGTATTAATGTTGGTATCGGTAGCGATGACACTCTGTTTGCAAAAGTAGATGGTGTTGTTCGATTTGAAAGAAAAGGCAGAGACAAAAAGCAGTGTTCCGTATATCCCAGAGCAATCGCTGAATAATTTGCGGTCTGGAATTTATAACACAGCATTTTGCAATGTGCTTGAAATTAATTGATGATGAAGGGCCGGCGCTTTTTAGCGTCGGCTTTTTTAACAGGAAACTTAATGAAACCTATGGAACTCTTAGTTGACAAAAAGTCTGTTTTTCGGTCTGCTGAGAGTTTCTTTGATAATGGAGGAAATTATGTTTGCGGATAGCGCTAGAGTATTTATAAAATCCGGCAGCGGCGGCAATGGTCATGTCAGCTTCCGGCGGGAGCTTTACGTGCCAAACGGCGGTCCTGACGGTGGAGATGGCGGCCGTGGAGGCGATATTATTTTCGTTGTAGACGAAGGGATGAATACCCTGACGAATTTTAGACATGTAAGAAAATATGTAGCAAAAAATGGACAGGAAGGCGGAAAACGTCGTTGTCACGGAGCCAATGCAGACGATCTGATCGTAAAAGTTCCTCCGGGAACGGTTATTAAAGACGATGAAACCGGTAAAGTAATCGCCGATATGTCTGGTGATAACACAAGAGAAATCATCCTGAAAGGCGGACGCGGCGGTCTAGGCAATATGCATTTTGCAACTTCTACCATGCAGGTTCCCAAGTATGCACAGCCTGGAAAACCGGGCAGAGAGTTATGGGTACGTCTGGAACTGAAAGTGATCGCAGATGTTGGTCTGGTTGGATTTCCAAATGTAGGAAAGTCTACGTTATTGTCTCATGTCAGCAATGCAAGACCGAAGATTGCAAATTATCATTTTACGACCTTAAATCCAGAGCTGGGTGTAGTAGATATGGGAGATGGCAACAGCTTTGTAATTGCTGATATTCCGGGACTGATCGAAGGCGCTTCTCAGGGAATCGGTCTGGGACATGCCTTTTTAAAGCATATTGAACGAACCAAAGTATTTATTCATATGGTTGATGCAGCTTCTGTAGAGGGACGGGATCCGGTAGAAGATATCAAGACGATCAATGAAGAATTGAAGGCATATGATGAAAAATTGATGGAACGTCCGCAGGTCATTGCAGCGAATAAAATTGATGCGATTTACGAATATGAAGATGAAAACGGTGAGATCGTTAATCCGATCGAACGTCTGAAAGCAGAATTCGAACCGCAGGGCATTCCGGTCTTCCCGATTTCCGCAGTCAGCGGAAAAGGCTTAAAAGAACTGCTGGCTCACGTTTACGAGATGCTTCAGGGATTGGATCCGGAACCGGTAATCTTTGAAAAAGAATTTGAAGTGGATTATCCGGACGATGTAACCTTGCCTTTTACAGTCAGCAAAGTAAAAGATGGACTGTACACGGTAGAAGGTCCTCGTGTGGAGAAGATGCTGGGTTATACCAATCTGGACTCCGAAAAAGGTTTCGCATTCTTCCAGAAGTTCCTGAAAGATACGGGTATTTTGAAACAGCTGGAAGAACTGGGAATCCAGGATGGTGATACCGTAAAGCTGTATGAACTGGAATTTGACTATTATAAATAAAGATCAGTATCTTTCGTGTTCTTTCGGCAAGATAGAGCGCACAAGGAGATGCTAAAGAAAAAGTCGCATTCGTTATGTAAACGGGTGCGGCTTTTTTGCTTATGTGCCGTAAAATCCTTTCCTTTCACGAAGGGGTGTCAAATAGTTCAGAAATTTTTTTTGCAAAAACGAGGTTTATACAGATAGGTTTTTAATCTTTATTTACCTAGATGAATTTTGATTTTATTGAAAATAGTTCACCATGATTTTGGGTGAAAATAGCTTATAATTGTATGTTTTCAGATAGGCAGTTTCCTTGATTTATGTTAAAATTTATCTGATATAAGCGGGAAAATAAAAAATTATATTGTATGGATTATAGAATTTTTGCGGAAATAATTTAATAGGAGTTGAATGTATGCTGCATAATACAAGGGAACAACAGGAACCGAAAGGTTTTACAGAAGAATTAGATGGATTGGAGCAGGAGGAAAGAGTTTCGAATTATGAGATCATGAAACGTCAGATGCAGAAGGAATTTTTAAATTATAACCAGGAGGAAATGATTGCAAAATTTCAGCTGCGTTATGATTCGATGTATTTGTATTTGCATTTTATCGGACATCTTTATCGTATAAATCGGAAAAATGGTATCGTCGAGTGGGCAGAGGATGATATGTTTTGCAAGGTGGTGGAAGCTGGTTACAATGAAGCGATGACGTTGTACGATGTCTTGTGCAATTCAAAACCAGATTGTCATTTGGCGGGTCAATTTGTAAATATGGAAAGCCTGTCATCCATACAAGGCAGTTCCACAGGCGTTGGCAGTCGCATGTTTCGGAAAGTAGAAGAATTTTTTGATCACAAGGAAGAGGAGCTTCAGCGCGCATGTGAACGATTACATGGCTTTGCAATTGGGAAAGGCGATGTAGCATATGAATTACCAGTCTTTAATTTTTTGCCTGTTCGAGTGCAGTTTTGGAGTTCTGATGAGGATTTTGATGCTAGTCTGCAGCTGTTTACAGATCAAAATATATTGCAATATATGCATTATGAGACAGTTTGGTTTGCGATGTCTCATCTTATGACACGATTGCAGGAAGAAATGAGTCGAGAAATAACGGAAACTTGCTGTGGTTAAAGAAAATAATTAAAAAATTAAAAACAGCAGAAAATTGCAGGAATCCAGAGAATAAGGCAACAAGAAACAAAAAATGCTGAAATCAAGAGAAAAAATGATAAATGGCAGAAAATTGCAGAAGTTAGGAGAAAAAATAATAAACAGCAGAAAATAACGGGAATCAAAAGAATAAAACGATAAACAACATAAAATCGATATCATTAGGAAAGGATAGGAACTATGGGAACGATTACTTTTGAGCAGGAACAATTTTTAATGGACGGCAAGCCGTACCAGATTCTTTCGGGGGCGATGCATTATTTTCGAATCTTACCGGAATATTGGGAGGATCGCTTGAAAAAATTAAAAGCCTGTGGCTTTAATACAGTGGAAACCTATGTGTGTTGGAATCTTCATGAACGAAAAGAGGGTGAATTTGATTTTAGCGGCCGCCTTGATCTTGTGCGATATATTGAAATTGCAGAGAGTCTGGATTTAAATGTGATCGTACGTCCGGGTCCGTATATTTGTGCGGAATGGGACTTTGGCGGTCTGCCTTCCTGGTTGATGGCATATTCCGGCATGGGAATTCGCTGCAATGATCCACTTTATCTGGAAAAAGTCCGCCCCTATTATCGGGAGCTGTTTACACGGATTCGCCCGCATCTTACTTCCAATGGGGGAAAGATTATCATGATGCAGGTGGAAAATGAATATGGCAGCTATGGAAATGATCCGGTTTATATGCGGGAAGTGGAAAAAATCTATTACGAAAATGGAATTGACTGCCTGTTATTTACCGCAGATGGTACTTGCAGCTGGATGCTAAATGGCGGAACGTTGCCAAATCTTCTTTCCGCAGCGAATTTTGGCAGCCAGCCGAAGGAAAATTTCCAAGCGCTGCGTGAATTTAAGCAGGGAGAGCCTTTACTGTGCGGTGAATTTTGGACGGGCTGGTTTGATCACTGGTACGAGGAACATCATGTCCGCAGTGCAGAGGAGATTGCGGCAGATACGGAGGAAATGTTGGCTTGTGGGGCATCGTTTAATTTCTATATGTTCCATGGGGGAACTAATTTTGGATTTACGAACGGGGCCAATCATACGGGAACCGAATATCAGCCGACGATCACCAGTTATGATTACTGTGCTCCTTTAAGTGAATGTGGAGATTTAACACCCACATATGAGGCAGTGAAAGCGTTGCTTGAGAAATATACCGGTGTAAAAGCTCCTGATCTGGCCGTTTCAAATTTGCCAAAAGCGGCATATGGAAAAGTCACGCTTACGGAACGGGCATTTCTTTTGGACAATCTGAGTCATTTGGCAGAGCCGGTTCATCATGCGCAGCCGAAGACGATGGAAGAATTGGGGCAGGATTTTGGCTATATCTTGTATACAACGACTTTGCATGGGCCATTTGAACCACTGCGACTGGAATTTGGACAAGTTCACGACCGGGCAATTGTTTATCTGAATGGAAAACGAGTGGGACTTTACGAACGCTCACGGGTTGCAGAAGAAATTGTGATTTCTCTGGAAAAAGGAGAGACTGCAAAATTGGATATTCTGGTCGAAAATATGGGACGTGTCAACTATGGCACGAAACTTTTTGACCAGAAAGGAATCCTCGGTGGAATTCGTCTGGGGCAGCAGTTTCATTTTGGATGGGATATGTACTGTTTGACCATGGAAGATTTGTCAAAACTGGAGTGGCAGCCAGTTTCCGTAGCAGCAGAAGTACAGCAGTCGATTTCTGTAGAAACGGAAATACGGCAGTCGATTGCGGCAGAAACGGAAGTGCAGAAGTCAATTGCCGAAGAAACGGAAGTACAGAAACCGCTTGCCGAAGAAACAGAAGTGCAGCAGCCGGTCTTTTTACGGGGAACTTTGTATCTGGAGGAAGAACCAGCTGATACGTTTGTCCGTTTAGATGGATGGACGAAGGGTTTTTGTATGGTGAATGGATTTAATCTGGGACGTTACTTTAATTCGGCTGGTCCGCAGAAAACCTTATATCTGCCGGCACCGCTTTTACATAAAGGAGCGAATGAGCTTCTGGTTTTTGAAACCGACGCTTGCAAAATTCCGGAAATTTACCTTACGGATCAACCGCAGCTGGGGTGATTGAAATGGAACGGATAAAAGAAATTAGCATTTTTTTGCAAAAAAATGCATTTCTCACTTGACATTTAGTTAGTCTAGTGTTACTATCTTAAAAGAGTTAGAAAGAACTAATTAAAGCGGTTTCCGAGTGGAAATTCCGGATGTTTTTGGAAGATAGAAGCAGATTGGTTGGGAAAAAGCGAAAAACCCCCTGATTTATCCGATATTTTGTTAAATTGTAGGATTTATTTTCTCACTGGATAAAAATTCAACCTCCCTAAAAGATAAAGTGGTGAGTATTCACCGCTTATCTTTTGGAGAAAGGGTTACTTTAAACTAACCTATTAACTTGCAAAGTTCTGAATCCAAACAAGAAATCTGGAATATTTGACAAGGACTGCCTATTCAGATTCTAATAAGATTCTAAGCCGATCACTCTGCAAGCGCAGAGTATCAATAAAGAAGTCAGAAAGGAACTAGCTATGAGAATTGCTTTAGCAGGTAACCCCAACAGCGGTAAGACCACGATGTACAATGCAATTACAGGCAGAAGCGAACGCGTTGGTAACTGGGCTGGTGTTACAGTAGACAAGAAAGAAAATCCGATCAAGAAAAATTTTTACAATGGTGGAGAGGAACTGATCGCAGTCGATCTGCCTGGTGCATATTCCATGTCACCTTTTACATCCGAAGAAAGTATTACCAGCGGTTATGTAAAGAATGAGCATCCCGATGCGATTATCAATATCGTAGATGCCACGAATCTGAGCCGAAGCCTGTTCTTTACAACACAGTTATTAGAACTTGGTGTTCCGGTAGTAGTTGCATTGAATAAGAGCGATATCAATGCAAAGAAAGAAACAAAAATCGATGTGAAGAAGCTGTCTGAAAAATTAGGCTGCCCCGTTATCAATACGGTTTCCACATCTAATAGTGACAAGGGTCTGGCAGAAGTCGTGAAAACGGCTGTTTCCTTAAAAGGTCGTACTCAGGAAGCTCCTTATTCTCAGGGAGAGATTGATTTACATAGCAAAGATGCTGTTCAGGCTGCTGACCGTGCACGTTTTGATTTTGTAAATAAGATTGTTGCAGAAGTAGAAACTCGTAAAGTTCTGACCAAAGAAAAGAACAGTCAGGACAGTATTGATGCTGTTTTGACAAATAAGTGGCTGGGAATTCCGATTTTTGCGGTGATCATGTTCTTAGTATTTGATATTTCACAGTCTACAGTAGGACCTCTGATCGCAGATTGGTTAGTTGGTTTGATCGAAACCTTCCAGGAATGGGTAGGCGGACTGGTAGAAGGTGCTTCTCCGTTTGTTCAGGCTCTGTTGGTTGATGGTATCATCGGTGGTGTAGGTGCCGTAGTTGGTTTCCTTCCTCTGGTTATGGTGATGTATTTCCTGATCGCCCTTCTGGAAGATTGTGGTTACATGGCTCGTGTATCCGTTGTATTAGACCCGATCTTCAAAAAAGTAGGTCTTTCCGGTAAATCCGTTATCCCGATGGTAATTGGTACCGGTTGTGCAATCCCTGGTATCATGGCTTGCCGTACAATTCGTAATGAAAGAGAACGTCGTGCAACTGCTATGTTAACACCTTTTATGCCTTGTGGTGCAAAATTACCCGTTATCGCATTATTTGCAGGGGTATTCTTTGCAGATGCAACATGGGTAGGTACCTTGATGTACTTTGTCGGTATTGTACTGATCTTCCTGGGTGCATTACTGGTTAATAAGATTACTGGTTACAAATACAGAAAATCGTTCTTCATCATGGAACTGCCGGAATATAAGATTCCCAGTCTTAAGAGAGCATTTTTCTCCATGCTGGAACGTGGTAAAGCTTATATTATCAAAGCCGGAACAATCATTCTGGTGTGCAATACCGTAGTACAGATCATGCAGTCCTTCAACTGGCAGCTGCAGCTGGTCGAAGAAGGTATGGAAAGTACTTCCATCCTGGCATCTATCGCAACACCTGTAGCGATTCTCTTAGTTCCGTTAGGATTTGGTGTATGGCAGATGGCAGCAGCAGCCGTAACTGGTTTTATTGCAAAAGAAAACGTAGTTGGTACACTGGCAGTTGTTTACGGTGTCACTTCCTTTATTGATACCGATGAACTGGCATTAATGGGCGGCGCAAACGAAGTTGCAGCAATTTTTGGAATCACTAAGGTTGCAGCACTGGCTTGCCTGATGTTTAACTTATATACGCCTCCTTGTTTCGCAGCTCTGGGTGCAATGAACTCCGAAATCAAAGATCGTAAATGGTTCTGGGGCGGTGTTGCATTACAGTTCGCAACTGGTTATACGGTAGCATTCCTGGTATACCAGATTGGTACACTGATTACAGAAGGAACAGTAGGCAGCGGTTTTGTACCTGGTCTTATTGTCGTAGCAATTATCGTTGCAATCGTCGTAGCGATTATTAAGAAACAGGAAAAGAAATTTGATGCAGAATATGCATTGAGCAAATAATAGGCACATAGCTGCAAATTACCCTTTATCCCCTTTATCTGCAGATTCAAAGTGCTTATAAAAATATTGATACTAAAAGATGGGAGTGATCCGTATGTTCGTTGATATTCTTGTGATCGCGATTATCGCAGTCATGCTGACAGCAGCTGTTCGATACATTCAAAAAGAGAAAAAGCGCGGTGTAACCTGTATTGGATGTCCGCATGCAGTTGAATGTGCTAAGAAAAAGCAGGGCGGCTGCCATACGGATCGATAACATCAAAAAGTGAAAAAGAGATGATGCTGAAGCGAAAATTCGTGAAAGGCATCATCTTTTTTGCGTTTCATTTTTTTCTGCTTTCCTGCCGTTTTCTCTTTCTTGCAAAGGGAAAGGGAAAATGTTATACTAAAGAAAATACTTTAATAAAGTAATATTTGGAAAAATGAATCATGCAATTAAGGGAGGAATTATGGCAGCTAGTAAAATGACCAACATTGAAGTCCGGAAAAAAAATCGAAATCGTATCTATCGCTATATGCGTAAGGCTGGTACGGTTTCCAATCCGGATATTTCTTATGAATTGAAATTAAGTCTTCCGACTGTCACGCAAAATACAAAAGAATTGATTGAAATGGGACTGATCGAAGAAAAAGGAGAGCTGGAATCGACAGGCGGAAGAAAAGCAAAGGCATTATCGATAAACGCAAATTCAAAATTAGCAGTGGGTTTGGATATTACAAGAAATCACATTGGACTGCTTTTGACGAATCTGACAGGAGAAATCTTGAAATATGACCGGCAGCAGATCGCATTTTCTGAGGAAAGTGCTTATTTTTCTGCTGTAAATGAAAAGCTGGAATTGTTTTTGCAGGATACACCGGCAAATGCGGAAACCTTGTTGGGAATCGGCATTTCCTTTCCGGGAATCGTGGATTTGAATCAGAAGAAAATTACCAATTCTCATGCACTTGATGTGCAGGCATTGGCCTTTTCGGAAGTGGAACAATTTTTTGCATTTCCCTGTTTTTTCCTGAACGATGCAAATGCCGGAGCTTATGCGGAGGGGATTCAAGCAGAAGATGCCAAGCGATTTTTCTATTTGTCCCTGAGCAATACGGTTGGCGGTGCGGTTTACGATCATGAACATTTAATCTATGGAAGCGAATTTCGGTGTGGTGAAGTTGGCCATATGACGATCGTACCCGATGGGCGTATATGTTATTGTGGAAAGCGCGGGTGTTTAGATCCGTATTGTACTGCAAAACGGCTGGCGGACTTAACAGATGGAAAGCTGGAAGCTTTCTTTGATGGCTTAAAGCAAGGAAAACCGGAACTTGCAGAAACCTGGGAGACCTATACCGATGATCTAGCACTTGCTGTGAATAATCTTCATATGGTCTTGGACTGCGATATCGTACTGGGCGGTTACGTTGGCAGTTATGTAGGGGAATGGATTTCAGAAATTCAAAAGAAAGCCGCCCTTCGTAATACATTTGCAGAAGATGGAACGTTTGTAAAAGCTTGTCGCTATCGAGTAGGCGCAGCTGCTCTGGGAGCGGCACTTTATGTGATCGAAAAATTTGTCGAAGAAGTTTAATCACATCGGAATCCTACAGCTTTTGTTGTAGGGGAATGTCAAATAGGCAATCCATATTGAACAGGATTGAAAAAATAAATAGGTTGTGAATTTTAGGGAGATGATTGGAATCTCCCTTTTTTGTACCCTAAACGTTGTGCAAAATGCCTGGTACAATAGGTGAAAAAGCACTTTTTAAAGTAAAAATTCAGCATCCTACACGAAAATGAAATTTTAGTTTGGTTTGTGATTGACAAATTGAGAAAAAAACTATAAGATAAACAACATAATAAAACTATTTAATAAAGTATTTTATAAAATGTAGGAGGAAGAAAAAATGAAAGGTATGATGAAAACAGCAGTGATGAATGGGATTGGCAAAATGGGTTTTGAAAAACGTCCGATTCCCCAGCCGAAGGCAGATGAAGTGTTAGTGAAATTGGAGTACGTTGGAATCTGTGGTTCGGATCTGCATTATTATGAAACCGGAGCAATCGGCGATTACGTGGTGGAACCTCCTTTTGTACTGGGACATGAACCGGGCGGTACTGTAGTAGAGGTAGGAGCAAACGTAACACATTTAAAAGTAGGGGATCGTGTTGCATTAGAGCCTGGAAAAACCTGTGGTCATTGTGAGTTCTGCAAAGAAGGAAAATATAATCTTTGTCCCGATGTTGTATTTTTTGCGACACCGCCTGTTGATGGTGTGTTCCAGGAATATGTTGCGCACGAAGCGAATTTATGTTTCAAATTGCCGGAGAATGTTAGTACTTTAGAAGGTGCTTTAATCGAGCCACTGGCTGTTGGTTTTCACGCAGCGATTCAGGGAGATGCGCATCTGGGACAGAAAGCAGTTGTTATGGGAGCAGGCTGCATCGGTTTAGTGTCTATGATGGCATTAAAAGCAAGAGGCGTATCGGAGGTTTATGTTGTAGACATCATGGAAAAACGTTTGGAAAAAGCTTTAGAGCTGGGTGCAGATGGCGTGATCAATGGTGCAGCAGAGGATGTTTTAGAACGGGTGAAAGAACTGACCGATGGAAAAGGAATGGATCTGGTCATTGAGACAGCTGGAACAGAAATTACGACAAGACAGGCAATCCATATGGCAAAAAAAGGCTCCAATATTGTATTAGTCGGCTACAGCAAGACTGGAGAAATGACTCTGCCGATGAGTCTTGTACTGGATAAGGAACTGACCTTTAAGACGGTATTCCGTTATCGTCATATTTATCCAATGGCAATTGATGCGGTAGCATCCGGTAAGATCAATTTAAAAGGAATCGTAACGGATATTTTCCCGCTGGATGAGGTACAGAAAGCAATGGATCACAGTGTCGATCATAAAGCAGATATTGTAAAAGCAGTCATCCAGATTGCAAAAGCAGAAGGTTAATGAGAAAACGGGGATGGAGGATAGCAAACGAATGGAGAATACAAAGAAAAAAGTTCCTTTAATCAGTAAAGTGGCTTATGGAATGGGCGATGTGGGCTGTAATTTCAGCTGGATGTTTGTTGGCAATTTTTTGATGATTTTTTATACCGATGTATTTGGAATCAGTATGACGGCGGTGGCAGCGCTGATGCTGTTTTCCAGATTCTGGGATGCGATCAATGATCCGATCGTTGGTGCGCTTAGTGATAAAACACATACACGCTGGGGACGTTACCGCCCCTGGTTGCTGGTCGCAGCGCCGATTACCGCTTTAATCTTGATTTTGTCATTCTGGGCACATCCAGAGTGGTCATCGCAGGCGAAAATTCTGTATATGGCAGTTACTTACTGTCTTTTGGTTTTGGGTTATACCTGTGTGAATATCCCTTACGGTACATTATGTGGTGCCATGACACAGAATATGGAAGAACGTGCACAGATCAATACATTTCGTTCCGTTAGTGCGATGATTGCCATTGGTATAATCAATATTGTGACGGTTCCTTTGATCGCAGCACTGGGTAAGGGAAATGAACAAAAAGGATATCTGTTCGTTGCAATTCTTTATGGATGTATCTTTGCAGCCTGCCACATTTTCTGTTTTGCAAAGACAAAAGAAACGATTGAACTGCCCGAAAAAAAGAAACTTTCCATGAAAACACAGTTAGCAGCTATTTTTCAGAATAAACCCTATCTGATCGCAGTAGCAGGACAGTTTTTATTTGGTTTAACTCTTTATGGAAGAAATGCTGATGCATTATATTATTTTACTTACGTAGAAGGAAATAAAGCACTGTTTAGTACCTATTCTCTTTGCATTATCATTCCTTCGATCATCGGGGCAGCTTGTTTCCCGCCGCTGTTTAAACTGACAGGAAATAAAGGCCGTGCGGCTTCGATTTTTGCACTTTTAACGGGAATCAGCATGTTTGTGATGTATTTCTTCAGTGCAGGAAGTTCACCGGCAGCGTTTTATACATTTTCCTGCCTGGCACAGTTTTTCTTTTCCGGATTTAATACCGCAATTTATGCGATTATTCCCGATTGTGTAGAATACGGAGAGTGGAAAACAGGACTGCGGAACGACGGTTTTCAGTATGCCTTTATTTCCCTGGGAAATAAGGTCGGAATGGCAATTGGAACTTCCGTGCTTGCGGCTGTTTTAGGTTCCTGCGGTTATGTGGCAAATGTACAGCAAAATTCCATTGTTTTAGCAGTTATGAAACATGCTTTTACAACAATTCCCGGAGTTCTTTGGATTCTTACAGCCCTTGTCCTGCTTTGCTATCGATTAAACAAAAAAACGTATCAGGAAATTGTGAGTGAAATTGAAAAAAGAAAGGTTGAAAATCATGTATGACGTGGTAGCATTAGGCGAACTGTTGATTGATTTTATGGAGCAGGAAACTAAAAATACAGAGAAATTAGGAGTGGAAGATGCGGGAAAACGGGAACCGGGAAAGCCGGGAATGTTTCGGAGCCCTGTATACGAGGCAAATCCCGGTGGTGCCCCTTGCAATGTATTGGCGATGCTGCGAAAATTCGGCTATCAGACTGCTTTTATTGGAAAAGTGGGAAACGATTCTTTTGGGAAGATGCTTCATAAGACCCTTCTGCAAGTGGGTATTGATGGATCTGGTCTGCGATATGACCCGCAGATTCCCACGACGTTGGCATTTGTGCATCATAAGCCAGATGGCGATCGGGAATTTTCTTTTTACCGCAGCCCAGGAGCCGATTTGATGCTGCAAGAAGATGAAATCCCGTATGAGATGATTCGAAATTGCAAAATCTTTCATTTCGGTTCGCTTTCCATGACTTCAGATCCAGCAAGAAGTGCGACAAAAGCAGCAGTTCGCTGTGCCAAAGAAGCGGGAAGCTTGATTTCATTCGATCCGAATCTGCGAAGTGCGCTTTGGACAGATTTAGAAGATGCTGCTGCACAAATCTGGTATGGTATTGCGCAATGTGATATCTTAAAAATCGCCGATAATGAATTGGAATGGCTGACAGGCAGTTCGGATCCGGATGAAGGAATTCGAATCATACGGGAGCGGGTAAATGTTCCCATGATCAATGTAACGCTTGGAAATCATGGCAGCATTTCCTATTATGGCGAACAAAAAGTGTATGCAGAGCCATTTTTAACCCCTCATACAATCGATACGACAGGAGCAGGTGATACCTTCTGTGCCTGCATCTTAGGTGACTTGCTGGAAAATGGTCTGGAGCATCTTTCGGAAATGCAGCTTCGAAAGATGTTGATCCGGGCGAATGCAGCGGCTTCGATTATCACAACCCGTAAAGGTGCCATTTGTTCGATGCCCGAAACAGAAGAAATCTGCAAATTGACTTCCCAGACACCTTATGGTAAACTGAATTAGTCTAGACTAATTCAAGGCGCGGAGCTTCTGAACTGGTCGATTGGCGAATTTACGGTGAAAAGACCCGTTACAGGAGGAAACGAAGTGGAAGATTTAGTAATCATCCTACTAATTGCGGTATTGGTAGGAGTAGGAATCTATTCAAGCAGAAAGCATTTTCGGGGAGAGGGAGGCTGCTGCGGTGGCTCCAGTGCTCCAGTAAAAAAACAGCGGAAAAAGCTGAAAACGGTTGTGGCGCAAAAAACAGTCCGCATTGAAGGCATGAGCTGCGAACATTGTAAAAATCGAGTGGAAGCAGCGATCAATGAGATTGAAGGTGCCTCAGCATCGGTTAATTTACGCAAAAAAGAAGCGGTTGTATCAATGGAACGGGAAATCAGTGATGACCAGATCCGCACAGCTATTGAAAAGGCTGGTTATCACGTGACAGAACTTTAACGAATAGTAAGCGGATCGCTCATTTATGAAAATATTTTTAAATTATTTTAAATTTTAATAGATTCTTT
The DNA here is from genome assembly GCA_964613155.1 of uncultured Lachnospiraceae bacterium. Classification (GTDB taxonomy): domain Bacteria; phylum Bacillota; class Clostridia; order Lachnospirales; family Lachnospiraceae; genus TWA4. Next base: position 13,395 of record CAZTHP010000052.1, read on the forward strand.
CCCTAAAATAACAGTTATCTGTTATAATGTTTGTCGAAACAGCGTTCAAACAGTGGCTGAATAATGGGGGATGATAAGCTGTTTGACATGTGGCACAGAATAGAAATCTATAATATAGGAAAGCATGTCGTAACATGCAGTGAGGTTAAAACATGAGCGAATTTGAAAAAAATCTTGAAAATGATGCAGCAGCAGAGGAAGAAAATTATATTACCCTTACCTTCGATGATGGAACAGAGGAAACTTGTCTGGAAATCGGTGTATTTGAAGTAGAAGGAAAAGAGTACATGGCATTACAGCCGGAAAATGAAGAAGAATTTCCGTATTTATTCTTATACAAAGAATCTGGTGAAGATGAATTTGAATTAGCCGATATCGAAGACGATGATGAATTTGACAAAGTAACCGAAGCCTTTTTAACATTTGTAGATGAAGCAATCGGTGCATTTGAAGAAGAATTCGAAGACGATTCAGAGGATCTAGATGATGCAGAAGATTCTTCTGAAATCGAAACAGATGACGAAGCATAAGAATCGAACCGTCAGCGAAAGTGAATAAAGATGATACAAGTTGAGCGTATCGAAACAACATTGCTGCAGGAATCCCCTATTTCCTGCAGTATTGTTTTACCACAAAATTGTAAAAAAGTTTGTCTTTGGCTTCACGGTTTTCAAGAACGTTCTCAGGAGATTCTCCAGCGTGTTGATCTCGAATTTTTCGGGGAACGGTATCAAACGGCCTTTTTATTGCCGGATGTTCCGGATACATACTATCTGGATCAGCCATGGAATGCCTGCTACACAGAGCAATTTCTGATTACCGAGCTGCTGCCTGCACTGCAACGAAAATATGAAAGTGTAACGGGGGCTGCTTGCTGGAAGCACCTGGAAATTGCTGGAATTTCCATGGGTGGATTTGGCAGTTTGCTGCTGGGAAGTCATTTTCCAGATCACTTTCAGAAAATTATTTGTATTTCCGGTGCTTTTATCCTTTCGGATCTTTTAATTGGAAATCCGGAAGTAACGGGAACATTCTCTGGCAATCTCGAATATTTTCAAAACCTGTTCGGTTGTCTGGATACGTTGGAAACTTCCTATTCTCGAAATCCGGCTGTCGCTGCGGCCTATCAGCTGGAAAAGAAGCAGCTTCCTCCTGTTTTTATGGCATGTGGAACGGAAGATATGCTGTACCGCCGGAATTTGAGATTACGAGACCAATTACGAGAAGCGGGAGCCGATCTGACCTGGAAGGAAGCCAGAGGAGGGCATAATTGGAAGTTTTTCTCCAGTATTTTGGAAGATGCATGGAAAGATTAGAGATGCATGGAAAGATTAGAAAACTTTTGGGAAATCCGGTTAAAAACTCACAACTTCAAGGAATTTGCCCCAAGAAGACAAAAAGTAGTGAGAAAAAGACAGATTATACTTTACAAAATGAATAAGGATGTGTATAATAACAACAGCAGATGAAATTTGCCTGCAAAACTTCAATAATTTAATAGAAAAGTCTTTGTGGCAGGGTGTAAGTCCCTACCGATGGTATAGTCCATGACCCGCGAAAGCGGCTGATCTGGTGACCTTTATAGGAATTCCAGAACCGACGGTATAGTCCGGATGAGAAAAGACAGATTCTGCAAATCAAGCCCGGGACATTACAACCCGGGTTATTTTTTTATCATATCGGAAAGTTCCTTCCAATCAAAACATACCGCATCAAGATCATCAAGGTGCGGCAGGAACAAAATCCGTACAAAAACGGATAAAAGCGATGCTTTAGGAGGTTTTTAAAATGCAGCAGAGTGAACACATGAACGAAGTAACTTGCAGGCAGTCAGAGAAGATCTTGACTCAATCGAGACAGAAAGTAAAGATGATCGCATTTGTCGGGCTAATGGGAGCAGCCAGTGCCGTTTTAATGCTGTTTCGCTTTCCTATCCCATTTTTACCGCCCTTCCTCTCCTTTGACCTTGCGGGCTTGATGGAAATGATGGGTGGACTGATGTTTGGACCCGTGGCAGCTTTTTGTATCATTCTGGTCAAGATTCTTTTGCAGCTGGTGATGCAGGGCAGTTTTTCTTTTGGAACCGGTGAACTGCAAAACCTTATTTTAAGCTGTACATACGTACTTCCAGCGGTTTTGTTATATCAGTGCCGAAAGACGAAAAAGATGGCAGCGATTGCGATGGCATTCAGCACAGCACTGGTATCATTTGTCGCGATTTTAACCAATCTGTATTTGATCATTCCTTTTTATGCGAACCTGTCTGGTATGTCGATGGAGGATTTTGTTGCAATCTGTACCGCCGTCAATCCTGCTGTAAAAAATGCAGCGACTATGGTACTCTTGGGAATCTTACCCTTTAATTTGATCAAGTATACCGTTACTTCTATTTTAACATTTTTGCTCTATAAGCGATTAAGTCGTTTTTTGAAAAAAATGATTTCACAGTAACAAGCGAAGGAGGACTTAGTTATGAAATTTACATTAAACAAAGGAATTACTTATGAAGATGCTGTAAAACGGATGTTTGAAATGCTGGGAGATTCAAAGGTCATGGCATTGGCATCCAGTGTACAGGACTATGTTATGGTGCGCAATGTCAGCTGTCTATTTTACGATGAGAAAATTTATTTTAAAACGGATAAAAATTTCCGAAAGACACAACAGCTGTTTGAAAATCCGCAGGTTGCGATGTGCTGGAGCGGAATACAGGTAGAAGGAATCGCCCAGAATAAGGGGCTTGTCATCGAAGAACCGGGACGTCGTTTCGAAAAGGGTTATCAGAAGCATTTATGGCAGAGTTATAATAAATATAGCCATGAGGATACGGAAATCTTGATCGAAGTTGCTCCGAAATACGTGGAAATCTGGGATACCAGCGAAGACGGCAATGCTTTCCAGCTGTTTTTAGATTTTGAGAAAAAGAGTATTGAGGTTAAGCAGTACGATACCCAGAAGGAATGCCGCTAGCTGGGGGATTTTGACTTTTCCCTGCCTGCATGGTATAATTTCATACAATTGATGAGAAACAGGTTGGGTGAAGAAGATGCAGACAGCAGTTCCAAATAAAAGAAAACAGCAGGCAATTGCTACACGAAAGAAAATTTTAACTACAAGCGTACAGTTGATTCGAGAAAAAGGATACGATCAAGTTACCATTGATCAGATTTGCGAAGCATGCAATCTTTCAAAAGGTGCTTTTTATCATCATTTTAAATCGAAATTGGATATCATATCGGAATCCGAAACACAGTTGAATGAGGTGCTGGAACAAGTTTGCGAAGACGAACAGGAAGAACCATTTAAAGTACAGGTTTTATTATTTCTGAATTCCATGTTGGCAGAAGTGGAACGAAGTGGTGTGGAAATCACTAGAAAACGGACCGTTTATGCTATAAGCGGTGAGTATGCCAGAGAAACAGAAAAGAAAACGTTTGCAGTTACTTCCAGAAGACTGTTGGATAAGATTTTGCAATTAGCGATTGAAAAAAAGGAAATTAAAGCAGATGCACCTATTTATGAAATTCGGGAAATTATCATGGTTTTTGTCAGTGGTCTGATTGCAGACTGGTGTATTTTTGATGGTACCTATTCTTTAACAGAGCGTTCCTGGTCTTTGTCCTTTCAATTGATCGAGAAGCTGATGCGTGAGTATTTAATTGTATGAAAATGTTTATCTTTTTGTAGGTAGCATTCTCTTTCCAGAGATTGCAGTATCTTTTATAAAAAATTTGAAAAAGAACAGAAACGACAAAAAATCGTATTTCTGTTCTTTTTTTGTTTCAAAGAGTGTTGTATATGCGTACTTTTAAGAGTTGGACTCCTATTTCTATATCATAAACGATTGCTTCTCTTTTGTGCGGATATTGAGATTCGATAAAAAACTCATAAATTTTTTGTGAAAAAATTGTGGAATTTGGCAATTGATTTACCGACTAAGAGTATGTTAAAGTTTACATACTGACAGTCGGTAAAATAAAACAAAACTAGGAGGTATTTTATGAACCGAGAAAAAGGTGCACCTAAAATTGCGATTGCAGCAATGTCTGTGATTGCAATGGCAGCATTGGGAATTTCACCGGGACTTGCTTCGATTGCCGCAGCATTTCCGGAGATTAGTGAGAATTCTATTGCATTATTAATTACACTGCCGACGATTACGGTTATGATCGTTTCGTTATTTACAGCAAAGCTAAATCAGTATTTATCCAAAAAGAAACTGGTACTTTTGGGAATCTTAATTGTGGTTATCAGCGGTATAGTACCGTATTTTATTAATCAATTTAGCTTAATTTTAGTATCGAGGGCTATACTGGGTGTTGGTGTTGGTCTTGTTAATCCGATGGCAGCCAGTTTACCAATGGATCATTATCCAGAGGGAAAAGATCGAGATCAAGCCTTGGGACTGCAGTCGGCATTTAGCGGAGGAAGTGCGATTCTATTTACCTTAGTTGGCGGTTATCTGGCGAATATGGGATGGAAAAACAGCTTTCTTGTTTATTTAGTTCCGATTATTTTATTCCTGATCGTATGGCTGACTTTACCAGATTTGGGAACAACGAAGGCGCAGGCAGCAGGAAAAATTACGTTAGAAAAAACAGGTATTATTTATACCGCATTTATCTTTCTTTATATGGCGATGTTTAATACGCTGTCATTGAATGCTTCTTATCTTGTGGCAGATGCAGGTGGAACTTCACTGGAATCTGGATATGTAACATCTTCCTTCTCGACTTTGGCATTTTTAGGAGGTCTTGTTTTTGCTTATGTAGCAAAGATTTTTCAGCGTTTTACTTTGAGTTTTGGATTAGCGTTATCTGGAATTGGGCTGATTATCATGGGCACAAGTACAATGATTCCGCTCATGATGTTAGGCGCTGCAATATGTGGTATGGGTATGTGTACTGTGATGCCGGCATGTGTAGGTAAAATCAGTGCAAAATCATCGGCAGGAGCTGCTACTTTTGCGATTTCTCTCTTTATGGCAGGAAGCAGTATTGGTCAGGCTGCGACACCGTATGTCGTATCCGCTTTGGCTTCAATTGGAGGGAAGACAGTTTCTGCCTACTATGTTATTCCAGGAATTGGTGTATGCATTATGGCCATTTTGAATGCAGTTTCGAATGTGAAAAATAAGAACTGATGTAAATAAAATTAAGATTGGATAAAGAATGTAGAAAAGAGGTAACAAAATATGATTTCTGAAAAAGAAAATTTTTTAAAGATGATTCGCAGAGAACAGCCTGATTATGTACCGCATCAGCCGGAATTGCTTCAAATGATATTGCCGAGTGCGATTCAGGATCGTGCTCCGGGTTTTGGTACGGGCTATGACTGGTTTGGCGTACATTGGACAGAAGATCCGGATATGCCTATGATGCCGGTAACGACTACAGGCATTGATCCCATTTTAGAAGATATTTGTGATTGGGAAGATCTCATTAAATGGCCGGATTTGAGCCAGATTGACTGGGAAGCTTGTGCGAAAAAAGATGTTCCCAAGAAAGACCCGAATAAACTTTTATGTGCTATGATGGTATCTGGTCCTTTTGAACGCCTTCATGACTTAATGGGATTTGAAAATGCATTATGTGCATTGTTAACAGATCCGGAAGAATGTGAAGCTTTTTTCTCGCGTCTTTGTGACTTTAAAATTGAGCAGATTCAGTATTTGAAAAAATACTATGATATAGATATGGTTCATTTTCAAGATGACTGGGGAAGCCAAAAAGATCTGTTCTTTGCACCCGAAGTATGGAGAAAATTGATTCAACCTCATGTACAAAGAGTCATAAATGCAGCTCATGAACTGGGAATTTATTTTGATATGCATTCCTGCGGTAATATTGATCGAATCGTAGAAGATATTATTGGTATGGGAGTAGATGTATTAGATCCGGCACAGCCTGTCAACGATTTAAAAACATGGCATGAAAAATATCACGATAAAGTGATTTTTATGGGCGGATTAAACGCACAGGGTGTTATTGATATTCCAGGAACAACCGATGATGAAATTCGAAAAGAAGTAGAAGAAAAAATTAATCTGCTGGCAACAGATGGATATTATATTCCCTTTGCAGTTTCTTTATCGCCCAGAGTTATGCAGGCATTGGATGAAGCATTTCTCTATGGCAGAACCTTTTATCAAAAAGGAGGAGAATATCAAGAAGCAGTAGATGCCTTTAAGGAAAAACAAAAAAATCAGATAAAAGACCTGAAAACATCCGTAGTACCTGGCGTTGACATTGAAATATAGACAATTGGCATCAGAGTGCTTTCTATAAGTAAAATATTTTCTATATAAAATGTGCAAATGTGCG
>CAZTHP010000053.1:0-14955 GCA_964613155.1 uncultured Lachnospiraceae bacterium
TGTATCGTCAGTTAATTCGATTAGGCATGGAAGAAATGCAGAAACGAGAAGAATTGCAAAAATTGAAAGAAAAGAACGGTTTGGACGAGTAGGAGAAGTGGGAAGAGAGGGAAGGATCGGCTGTTTGGGTCTAAATCTGAGAACATTTCAAAGGATATGAAAAACTGTATTTTAATCGGTGAGAAATGATAATGCAGAAATTGGAATAATAATCTGGGTGCTCTACAAAAAGATACATCAACTATTTGCTTAGATAAAGAGGCTCTACAATCAGATTGGCTTTTAATCATGTGAAGTATCATTTGATAAACAAATAGATATGTAGGGATATTAATAATATGAAAGAAAAAAGAAAAAATGATTTTAAAAAAAAGTTATTAAAACAAAATTATAAAATTTTGACGATAGGGCTAGCTTTTTTTACTTCAATATGTTTATGGTTATATATTTTGCAATTGATTAACGGAAAGATATCTATAGATTATATCCCAATGTTGTGTGTGGGTATTGTATTTGTTGCAATTTATTGTTTTTTTGCAAAGATATATCAGGCACACAAAATTGGGATGTATCGCTTAACAGAATTAGTATATTTCCAAATACTCTCATATGGAATTGCAGATTTTATTTTATTATTAGAAGCAGTGATTTGGTATCATAAATTTTCTTTGAGAATGCTTGCCGCATGCTGTGTATCTTTGATTATACAAATCGCTTTTGTTGTAATCATTGTGTTTGTAAGTAATCGTATTTTTGTCAAAATAGATGTTCCGCGAGAAATCTTGATTATATATGGAAAAGAGGATTATAAAGTTTTTCTGAATAAATTTTATGAAAAAAACAAACGTTATCATGTTTATGGATGTTATCAAGATTCAGTATCTATGGATTTGTTAATGGATAAGATTTCAAAATGTGAGAATGTTTATTTATATGAAGTGAAAAAAGATGTCAGAAAAGAATTGGTAATATATTGTCATTCTATTGGAAAGGACATTTATATTACACAGGATATTGATAATTTGATTACAATGGGATTTGATATTTCCCATACATTTGATACTCCACTGATTCATACTAAGAAAGAGCTAGTGAAATGGTATTATCCAATTTTTAAAAGAGTAATGGATATTGTATGTTCTGGAATTGGTCTATGTGTTTCTTTACCAATACTTGTGATTACGGCTGCAAGTATTAAACTTTATGATGGGGGACCTGTTTTTTATACGCAGGTGAGATTAACGAAAAATCATAAAAAATTTACTATTTATAAATTCAGAAGTATGGTTGCAAATGCGGAAAAACAGGGAATTCGCCTGGCTTCCCAAAATGACGATCGTATTACTCCTGTAGGAAAGATTATCCGAAGATTTCGTATTGATGAATTACCTCAATTGATCAATATTTTAAAAGGTGATATGTCATTAGTTGGACCGCGTCCAGAGAGACCTGAAATAGAAGAACTGTATTTAAAGGAATTACCAGAATTTGGGTTACGTCTAGGGGTTAAGGCAGGTTTAACAGGATATGCACAGGTATTTGGTAAATACAATACAACACCTCTGGATAAGTTAAAATTGGATTTGTTGTACATTAATCAGCAATCTATTTTCTTGGATTTTAAAATTATATTGTATACGATAAAAATTATTTTTATTCCAGAATCGACACAAGGAATTGAGAATGGAAAAATAACGGCAGGCAATAGATAGTGGAGAAAGAGCAGACATGTTGGTAAGTGTAATTATGCCTACATATAATTGTGAAAAATTTATTGAACAGTCGATTAAAACTGTTTTGAATCAGACTTTAACGGATTGGGAACTTCAAATAGTAGATGATTGCAGTACCGATCATACTTATGAAGTCGTGAAACCCTATGTCGAGAAATATTCTCAGATTCATTATATTTGTTTAAGTCAGAATAGTGGTCCGGCAGTTGCACGTACAGAAGCAATTAAAAGGGCAAAAGGAAAATATATTGCATTTTTAGATAGTGATGATTTGTGGAAACCGGATAAATTGGAGAGACAAGTTCAATTTATGGAAAAAACGGGAACATTATTCACATGTACGGCTTATGCACAGATGGATGAACAAGGGGATTTATTTGATACTGTTTGTCTCCCGCCGTTAAAAACGGATTATCGAAAAATGCTTCGTTTGTCTAATCCTATTGGCAATTTGACGGTTATGTATAATCAAGAAGTGTTGGGAAAGTATGAAGTTCCTTGCATCCAAAAACGAAATGACTTTGCTTTATGGCTGCGCATTTTGAAAAATGTTCCATATTGTGTGGGAATGCAGGATGTTTTAGCAGTTTATCGAGTTCGAAAAAATTCGGTGAGCAGCAATAAATTAAAGCAGGCAAAGTATCATTGGCAATTATATTATGACATTGAAAAACTGGGATTTTTGCACAGTTTGTATGCAATGTTTTGTTGGATCTGGGTTAAAGGAACAGGATTTGGATTGAAGCGAACAAAATTAAATAAATTGCAATAAAGGGAAAGAAATGTCTGATTGTAAAATAGGGATATGCGGTCATTTTGGCGGTACAAAGGAATTTTTAGATGGACAAACAATTAAAACGAAAGTGATTACAGAAGAATTGCGAAAACAATTTAGAACAGAACAGCTTATAACGGTAGACACCTATGGCGGTATAAAAGTTCTGGTAAAGTGTTTGCGGGCATTGTTTAGTTGTTTGCGTTGCTGTGAAAATATTATTATTTTACCTGCACATAAAAGCGTTAGAGTTTTTTCTCCATTTTTGGTAGGGTTCAATCGTTTATTTAAAAGAAAATTACATTACATAGTAATTGGAGGATGGCTTCCTGTTTTTCTTAAAAAGAAACCTGTTTTAAAAATGTGTTTAAAAAAATTTGATCATATTTATGTCGAAACAAAAACGATGAAAACTGCATTAGAAAAGCAGGGATTTAAGAATATAGTAGTCATGCCAAATTGTAAAAAAATCAGGATTTTAGAAATAGAAGACTTAGAATCGCAAAAAAATCAGGAATATCGATTTTGTACCTTTTCAAGGGTGATGCGAGAGAAGGGAATTGAAATAGCGATTGAAGCCATTAAGATGGTGAACGAAAGACTTGAGACACCTTGTGCGAAATTAGATATTTATGGACAGATTGATAAAAAATATCAAACAGAATTTAAAGAAATAGAAAATAAGTTTCCAGATGAAATTTGTTATAAAGGCAAAATTCCTTTCGATAAAAGTACGGAAGTATTAAAGGATTATTATGCGTTAGTATTTCCTACATTTTATGATGGAGAAGGATTTGCAGGAACTTTATTAGATGCTATGGCAGCAGGTCTTCCAGTTATAGCTAGTGATTGGAAATATAATCGTGAAATTGTGATATCCAAGCAAACGGGAATTCTTCTGGAAGATTGTACTTCTGAAAAATTAGCAGAAGCAATCATTTGGACAATTGAAAATTCAGCATCGTGGAACAAAATGCGTTATAGATGCATCGAAAATGCAAAAGAATATACACCAGAAAATGTGTTACAGCCTCTTATTGCACAATTACAGTTATCCGAGGTTGAATTATCGAATGAGGGAGCAGCGAAAAGGTGAAACGAGTTTTATGTATTACAGCCGGTATGAATACCGGGGGTGCAGAAACATTTTTGATGAAATTATATAGAAATCTAGATCGAACGCAGTATCAGATGGACTTTTGTGTCGTTTCTAAAGAAAATTATTATGCGAAAGAGATTGAAGAAATGGGAGGAAGATTGTTTTTTATACCACTAAAATCAAAGCATCCGCTTCAATCTTTTTTTGCAATCAGAAATTTAGTCCAAAAGTATTCATTTGATATGGTAATGAGAGTTAACGAACATTCTCTTTCGACATTGGATTTAATCGCTGCAAAAAGTGGTGGAGCTAAGAAATTGATCATGCGATCGAGTAATGCTTCATCTGGTAGTACGTTTAAAATTATGTTGCATAAAATGTTTCGCATATTACCGCAGATGATTCCAGATATCAAGTTAGCTCCTTCTGTATTAGCGGCAAAATATACATTTGGAGAACGAAGTGTTGATAGAAACGAAGTATTGATTTTGAAAAATGGATTAGATATTACAAAGTTTCAATTTTCACAGTTGTCAAGAGAAAACTATAGAAAAGAGCTTGGTGTGCAGAATCAATTGTTGATTGGTCATATTGGAAGATTTAGTACACAGAAAAATCATATGTTTTTATTGGATGTTTTTTATGAAATTCAGAAAAAATGTCCACGATCGACACTCATCTTAGTAGGCGATGGGGAATTAAAAGATGAAATTGTAAATAAGGCAAGAAGATTAGGGATATTTGAGAAATGTAAGTTTGTGGGGATTCGAAAAGATATTCCAGAACTACTTTCAGCCATGGATTTATTTTTATTTCCTTCTTTATTTGAAGGAATGCCTAATACTGTAATAGAAGCTCAAACAAATGGGCTCCCGTGCTTGCTTGCAGATTCTATTACAAAAGAAGTAAAGCTTACACCTTTTGTTCAGATGTTGTCATTAAAAGATTCAGCAGAGAGATGGGCTGCTCAGGCGATAAAGTTTGCTGGCAAAGATTGGGGAAGTCGAGAAGCTGCATCGGATTTGATGCGACAAAAAGGATATGACATTCAAGATAGTGTAAATCAATTTGTAGATTTGGTATTTCATGAAGATTAAAAAGAGGAAGCAAAATGGGTATCTATTTGTTTAATATCCTTTCAATACCGATATACCGTTTTTTTATAAAAGATAGAAAGAGTTTTATTATCCTTGTATCTGTTCAAATGTTTGCCATTATGGCATTACGAGATATTACAATCGGCTATGATCTGAAAAACTATGCAAATGGTTTTCAATATATCAGTACATTAAGCTTTACAGAGGTTTTATCGAAATTACGTGTTATTCAAACAGCAGATTTAATTTACCACTATTCTTATGAAAGTGGTTATGTAATATTGAATTGGATTGTTGCAAAATTAGGTTGTTCTTTTCATACGTTATTGGTGTTGCTTGCAGCTTTTAATATGCTTTCTTTTGGAGTGTTAATCTATCGATATTCTAAGATGCCATGGCTTAGTTTTGTTTTACTATCGGGATTGAATATGTATGAATATGCATTTGGAATCTTACGTCAATCTTTGGCAGTCAGTATTGTGTTGTGGACAATCCCTTATATTCTAAAGAAAAAACGTCTGAAAGCTTGTTTGATCATATTATTGGCATTTTCAGTTCATCGAACATCGATAGTCTTTTTGGTATTACTGTTCTTTGTAGAAAAGCCGATTACCAGAAAAGTATTTCGAAATCAGATTTTATGTTGGGCAGGACTGCTATTGATCACACCTGTTTTATATGAAAGAGTGCTGTCTAAGATTTTGATTTTACTTGGGAAAAGTAAGTATGTCGATGTAGATTTTCGCTTAAATAATCAGATTCTTTTAATGGTAGGAATTGCAGTAATCCTTTATTTATTTGTTGATTTCAATCATTTTGCAGCTAGACAGGAGCGGATGATCTTATGGGGATATTTGCTGTCCATACCATTAGAAATTGTAGGAATGTGTAATGATAGTTTTGCGCGATCAATCGAGTATTACTATATTTTTGTTGTATTGTTGATACCAGCGGTGATAAGTACATATCAATTTCAAGTGAATGCTGAATTAGATGTGAGGAGTTCCTATGTTAATGCAAAGTGGAGTGCTGCTATTCGTTTATTTGTAACGATAGCAGTTGTATTATTGGTTGTTATGCTGATGTGTCATAGCCTTCAAAATTCTCCGTTAGTACCTTATCAATTTTATGGGAACAATGTAAACAGAGGGGAATATTTATGTTTGATAGAAAAGTCACAGCTCTTATCCAAATAGGACAGAGATTTGTATTAGATAAAGATTATCGGCATGTTGTTTTAGCAGAGCATGGATTTTATCAGCAGATGGCAGATGAAGATTACTTAAAATTAATTTTTCAAGCAAAAATGAAAAAGCCGCTTTGTTTGGAAAAGCCTTCGACGTTTAATGAAAAGTTGCAGTGGCTAAAATTATACGATCGGCGTATAGAATATACGACGATGGTTGATAAGTATCAAGTGCGAGAGTATATCACTCAAAAAATTGGTGCGAAGTATTTGATTCCCTTGCTTGGTGTTTGGAATACTCCTGATGAAATTGATTTTGCACAGTTGCCAATGCAATTTGTTTTAAAGTGTAATCATAATTCTGGGCTTGGAATGTGCATCTGCCGAGATAAAAATCAGCTTGATCTGGTTCAGGTGAAAAAACGTTTGAACAAAGGTCTGAAAGAAGACTATTATCAAAAATATCGCGAATGGCCTTATCAGGATGTTGAGAGAAAAATTATTGCTGAAGAATATTTGAAAGATGAAAGACAGGCAGAAGGTATTATTGATTATAAAATACACAATTTTAATGGTATTCCGAAGATGATCCTTGTTTGTAAAAACAGATTTCAGCAAGGTGGTATGACAGAAGACTTTTTTGATGTTGATTGGAAGCATTTGAATGTAGCTAGAAAAAAACATCAAAATGCACCAGAATATCCTGAAAAACCTAAAAAACTAGATGAAATGCTGAAGTTATCTCAAATTCTATCGGAAAATATTCCGTTTTTAAGAACGGACTTTTACGAAGTAGATGGAAAAATATACTTTGGTGAACTTACATTTTTTCCAGCGTCGGGTTTAGAAGGATTTATACCACAAGAGTGGGATGAACAGATGGGAAGATGGCTGAGACTTCCAGATTTCGATAGGATTTAAAAAAGGATGGAAACGTTTAATAAAATTTGGAGGAAATTTGGGTTAATTCTGAGCTGTTAAAAACTAGGATAAATTTTATGACAAGAAAGAAAAAATTGTTTTTAAACACAACGATTTCTCTGATAAATCAGATTATTACTTTAGTCTGTGGCTTTATTTTACCAAAACTATTTTTAACTTATTATGGTTCAGCAGTAAATGGTTTAGTATCTTCTATCACACAATTTTTAGGTTTTATATCTCTATGTGAATGTGGAGTCGGTGCTGTTGTACAGTCAGCATTATACAAACCATTATCAGAGAAAGATGATCGAGAAATTAGTAAAATTATTATTTCAGCAGAGAGTTTTTTTCGAAAAGTTGCTGGTATTTTAGTTTTTTATACCTTTATTTTGATGGTCGGGTATCCGTTTATTACACTTAATAAGTTCGACTATCTTTATACAATGGGATTGATATTTGTCATTTCGATTCAATCTTTTATGCAATATTATTTTGGAATGACATACCGTTTATTATTGAATGCAGATCAAAAGGCTTTTATTCAACTGGGAACACATTGTTTAACTGTGATAGGGAATACAATAGCCTGTATTTTTTTAATGACAAAAGGTGCACCGGTTCAGATTGTAAAATTAACAACATCACTTATTTTTATGATCCAACCATTAGTCTTTACGCTTTATGTCAGAAGAAATTATCGGATTGATCGTTCTATTGTATTGACCGAAGAACCTATTAAACAAAAATGGAATGGATTGGCACAGCATATAGCAACGGTAGTTCTTGGAAATACCGATTCGATTGTACTTACATTGTTTTCAACTTTGGAAAATGTATCAATTTATGCTGTATATAGTTTGATTCTTACCGGGGTTAAACAAATTATTACTTCTTTAACCGCAGGAATTTCTGCGATGATGGGGAACATGTTGGCGAAAAAAGAGTATCGCCTATTAAATGAAACCTTTTCGCGTTTTGAATGGATGATGCATACTGCAGTGACTTTGGTATTTACAGCAGCTGGGATTTTAGTCGTTCCTTTTGTACAAGTGTACACCTGTAATGTAACCGATGCGAATTATACTGTTCCAATCTTTGCACTCATACTTACATTAGCGCAGGGGATGTATTGTTTAAGACTTCCATACAATATCATGATTCTTGCAGCGGGGCATTATAAACAGACACAATTTAGCGCAATCTGTGAAGCTTTCCTAAATATTGCGATATCGGTTCTTTGCGTATTCCATTTTGGTTTGATTGGAGTCGCAGCAGGAACATTGATCGCAATGTTATATCGTACGGGATATTTTGTATGGTATTTATCTAAAAATATTATAAATAGAAATTTACTTTGCTTTATAAAACATTTACTGGTGGATATGGTCAGTGTATTAATCATGTGGATTACAGTATTCGGATTAAGAATTACATTAGAGCAGATATCATATATCGCCTGGTTATACATGGCAATAAAAGTTTTTACTGTTTGTGCACTGGAATGTGTAGGGATTAATTTAATCTTTTATAGGCAGGAAATGAGACAAATGTTGTTACGATGGGAGAAAAAAATAAATGGGAACAATTAATTTAGAAGGGAAAACGATTTTAATTACTGGAGCAGCAGGATTTATAGGTGCCAGTTTAGTTATGGAATTGTTACGAACAACAAATTTGGTTCAAATTATAGGAATTGATAACATGAATGATTATTACGATGTTTCTTTAAAGGAGTATCGGTTGCAGCAAATTCGATTGCTCGAACAGCAAAAATCAGGAACATTTCAATTTATAAAGGCAGATATTGCAGATAAAGCAGTTGTACAGGTCTTATTTCAAATTTATAAACCAGACATTGTAGTGAATCTGGCAGCGCAAGCAGGGGTTCGATATTCAATTGTAAATCCAGATGTTTATATCGAATCAAATATCAATGGATTTTATAATATTTTAGAAGCATGTCGACATAGTTATGATGAAAATGAGAAAGGTGTACAACATTTTGTGTATGCTTCAAGTTCATCTGTATATGGGTTAAATGAAAAAATACCTTATTCTGTAGAGGATAAAACGGATACTCCGGTATCGCTTTATGCGGCAACAAAGAAATCGGATGAATTGTTATCACATGCGTACTCTAAATTGTACCGTATTCCCACTACAGGGCTACGTTTTTTTACAGTTTATGGGCCAGCAGGACGTCCAGATATGGCCTATTTTCGTTTTACAGATCAATTGCGGGAAGGGAAAAAAATTCAAATTTTTAATTATGGAGATTGCAAACGAGATTTTACATATATTGATGATATCGTGGAAGGCATTCGATGTGTAATGCAGAAAGTTCCAGAGTCGAAACACGAAAAAGACGGAGTTGAGATGCCTCCTTATGCTATTTACAACATTGGAAATCATCATCCAGAAAATTTATTAGATTTTGTAGATGTTTTACAGCAAGAATTAGTAAGAGCACAAATATTACCAAATGATTATGATTTTGAAGCACATAAAGAATTACTTCCTATGCAGCCTGGTGATGTAGCTGTGACTTATGCAGATATTTCCGCACTGGAAAAAGAAATCGGATTTAAACCATCTACTTCGATAAGAGAAGGTTTAAGAAAATTCGCAGAATGGTATGCAGCATTTTATTGTGTTTAGAGGAAAAGAGAAAGGAAACTATGAAAAAGAAAGTAGAGAAGGATGTTACGATCGCAGTAGCCGGAACTGGCTATGTAGGCTTATCCATTGCTGTTTTGCTTGCACAACATCATAAAGTGTATGCAGTCGATATTATACCAGAAAAAATCAATTTGATTAATCAAGGAAAATCTCCGATTGCAGATCGAGAAATAGAAGAATATCTTGCTTCTGGAATGTTGAATTTGGTTGCTACGATGGATGCCGCTGCTGCGTATCAAGCAGCAGATTACGTTGTAATTGCTACGCCAACGAATTATGACAGTGAAAAAAACTTTTTTGATACCTCTGCTTTAGAAGAAGTCATCAATCTGGTTGTTAAAGAAAATCCACATGCGATCATGGTTATTAAATCAACTGTTCCGGTAGGATATACTGAACTGATTCGCAAGAAAACGGGAAGCAAGAATATTTTGTTTAGTCCTGAGTTTTTGCGGGAAAGTAAGGCTTTGTATGACAACCTGTATCCAAGTCGAATCATAGTAGGAACAGATGCTGCAGATATGGAATTAATGAATGCAGCTCAAACTTTTGCAGCTCTGTTACGTGAAGGTGCTTTGAAAAAAGATATTGAGACCCTGTTTATGGGATTTACAGAAGCAGAAGCAGTAAAGTTATTTGCAAATACGTATTTAGCGTTGCGTGTCAGTTATTTCAATGAATTAGATACTTATGCAGAAATGAAAAATCTTGACACACGTCAAATTATTGATGGCGTTTGCTTGGATCCACGTATAGGCAGTCATTATAATAATCCTAGTTTTGGATATGGCGGTTATTGTCTTCCGAAGGACACGAAACAGCTTTTGGCAAACTATGCAGATGTTCCGGAAAATCTTATAGAAGCAATCGTAGAATCCAATCGGACACGTAAAAATTTTATAGCAGAACGTGTGCTGCAGAAAGCAATGGCTGCTGCTTCAAAAGAACAGCAAAAAACAGAGCAGAATGAAGATATTGTGGTTGGCGTATATCGTTTAACCATGAAATTGAATTCTGATAATTTTCGCCAAAGTTCTATTCAGGGAGTTATGAAACGAATTAAAGCAAAAGGTGTAAAAGTAATTATATATGAACCGGTTTTAGCGGATGGAAATAGTTTTTGGGGAAGTCAGGTTATGAATAATCTGGAAAAATTTAAAAAGGAAGCGCATGTAATTCTTGCAAATCGTTATGATTCCTGTTTGAGCGATGTACGAGATAAAGTTTATACAAGAGATTTATTTGGAAGGGATTAACGAAGAACTGTGCAGAATACATCAGTTGAGAGGATGATAAAACCTATGGGGGAAAGTCAGAATAATAAAATGATAAATGAAGCGGATATACAGATTGAACTGGCAAGACTTCTTCGCGTCTTGTGGAAGCGTGCGTGGATTCTTTTAATCGCTGCTGTTCTGGGAGGCGGTTTTACATATTTGGGAACCAAACAGTTTATTGATCCAGTTTATCAATCTGGATTTACCGCATATGTAAATAATCGCTCTAGTGGAGTATCGGATGATGTTGTTTCACTAAATAGTTCAGATTTACAGGCATCTCAAGCTTTAGTAGAAACATATGCGAAAATTTTATCCAGTCGTTCTGTTTTGACGCAGGCAGCAGAAAAAGCTGAATTGGATTTTACATATGAAGAATTAACAAAGATGATAGAGATTGATATTATCGGAGATACCGAAATTATATCGGTACAAATAAAAAATGAAGACGCAAAGGAAGCTTTTGAATTGGCAAAAGTAATTGCCAAAATTGTACCCAAAAAGATTGCTGCAATTGTGGAAGGCAGTTCTATGAAAATTATTGATGAACCGGTGATGCCACAAAAACCCTGTGATCAAGGATTGCTAAAATATATGTTACTGGGTGTTTTAGTAGGAGTATTCATTACTGGTATCATATTAATTTTTATTGAATTACTCGATGATCGGGTAAGAAGCGAAAAAGAACTGGAGGAGCGTATGAAAGTTTGTATATTAGGAAGTATTCCTGATCTGATGCAAAATACGGAGTTTTCATACGGTTACGGATACAAACAGGCAGATGGGAAAGGAGAGAAGTCATGAAGCGGTTTCAGAAGAAAAAAAGAAATTTGACCAGTCAAAACATGGAATCACTGATTCTGAAACAGGATACGCCATTCGCGATTCAGGAAGCGTATAAGGCGCTGCGAACTAATGTGGCATTTTCTCTGCCTGGATTACAATCACGTTGTATCGGGATTACCAGTTCTGCTGCTGGAGAAGGTAAAAGCACGAATGTGATAAATCTTGCTGCTTCTTTTGGAGAAATTGGTAAAAAAGTGCTGCTGATCGACTGTGATCTGCGTATGCCAACAATCGCATTAAAAACGGGGATAAAAGGACAGCCAGGTCTAAGTGATTGTTTGATAGGAGAAAGCAGCATAGAAGATAGCATACAGCATATTGATACTTTGAAGATTGATGTACTGCCGTCAGGGAATATTCCGCCGGATTCTACTATTTTATTGGAATCAAAAGGAATGGCAGAATTGATTCAGTTATTAAGATTAAAATATGATTATATATTTTTTGACTTTCCACCGGTTACGACCGTAACAGATGCGGTCATACTTTCAGAACAGTTAGATGGATATCTTCTGGTAGTTAAGCAGAATTATTCAGAATATCGGACCATTTCTTCCATGTTACATCAGCTGCGTTTTGTGGGTGCTAAAGTACTTGGAGTGATTTATACCAATGTACAGATGGATTGGAAACAGCGTTATCATCAGTCATATGGGAAATATTATGGGCGGTAGCAGATTTTTTGATATCCATTGCCATGTACTTCCAGGGATGGATGATGGATGTAGTACGAAAAAAGAGGCAATAGAACTTCTGCATGTGAGTCAGATACAAGGGGTTGCAGGAGTGATTGCAACCCCTCATTATTATCCAAAAGAAACTGTTGCATGTTTTTTACAGAGGCGTCAGGCTTCGATAGAAAAGCTGCTTGGAGAGCTGGAAAAAGAGGATTCTGTCAAAATCCCGATTTGTTATGGAGCAGAAGTCGCGTTTCATACTGGTCTGGTTTACGAAGAACAGATTAGAAAGCTTTGTTTGGGAAAGAGTAGGTACTTACTGCTGGAACTGCCTTTCTACACTTGGTCATCGTCGATGCTGCGGGAAATACAGGCATTGCAGAATGTACATGGACTGATACCAGTCATTGCTCATATGGAAAGGTATTTGAAAATTCAAAAAAAAGAAATGTTGGAAGCAATTTGGAATTCTGACGTTTTGATACAGATGAATGCAGAATATATTCTTGGAAATTTCCAGGAATGGCACAGTGCAAAAAAAATGTTAAAAAATGGACGCATAGATGTTCTGAGTTCAGACAGTCACAATCTGGTAAAAAGACAGCCGAATTTAGGACGAGCAGTCCAAAAATTAGAAAAACAAGGAATGAATTATGAATTGGAAAATCTGTGCCAAACAAGCCAAAAGATTTTTAAAGATGCGTACAGTACTTAAAAATTGCGGCTTAAAAACTTTGTAAGCATATGGAACAGAAAAAGGATAGAAAGCATAGAAAAATATGATTTTGAAATATTTTTCGTATTAGTCTTCCCTTTTTTATAGATACAGACCTTGTGTTGGTATCATATATGCTTTGTGATTCTATTTCTGTTCCTGCTTTATTTAAAACTAGCTATAAAAGAACACGATACTAGGAACTGAATCTGGTAAGGAATATTACCGGATAAATAATACATTATTTATGAAAAGAAAGGATGGAAACAAGATGAAAAAAAAGTGGTTTTGCTATGTATTAATGACCATGATACTTTTGTGTACAGGATGCAGTTCTTTGGAAAAAAAGAACAATGTGACAAACGATACTGTACAAGCAGAAACCGAGTATCAAATGAATGAGGTTAAAACGGAGAAAGGGCCAGCTTCACTGAATGTGGAAAAAGATACGTTTACGTTCGATGAACTGATTCAGTTGATCGGGAAAGAAGAAAAATCTGCTTTGACGCTATTTGATTTAGATCAAAAAGCAGATACATATAAGACTGTGCTGTTCGGAGAAAATGTGGAGATTACATTGAAAATGGAATCCAAGACCATCAAAGCAGTGCAAATTGTGTTTGGGAAAACGGATTCGGAATTGCTTGAAAACGCGATTTCGGAACAATTGGGAAAAGATGGAGATGCAGCTAAAAAAAATGTGACCTGGAACCTGGAAACTGGAAATGTGATACTGCAGGCAGAAGAAGACGAGTGTAGAGTAACAATCGAGAAATAAACAGGAGAAATAGATGATGGCAAAAAAAATATTAGCAGGCATACTCGCCGTTGCAATGTTGCTGACATCTGGTCCGATCGATGTTTTGGCAGCAGGAATTGAAACTGAAACAGAAATACAACAGGAAGAAATTCAGATAACAGAGACAGAACAGGAAGATGTTCTGGAAATAGAAACACAGCAAGAAGAAAGTACAGCTGTGGAGACGCAGGAAGAAGAAACTACAGCAGAAAAAGCTACGGTCAGTGAATATGTGCAGGAAGAAGAAAGCGCAGAAACGCTATT
Source organism: uncultured Lachnospiraceae bacterium (assembly GCA_964613155.1). Classification (GTDB taxonomy): domain Bacteria; phylum Bacillota; class Clostridia; order Lachnospirales; family Lachnospiraceae; genus TWA4. The sequence continues at coordinate 14,072 of CAZTHP010000053.1, forward strand.
GAGTGAAAGTGCAGGAGATTTTACATATACCGTATCAGGTGGGAATGCAATTATTACCGATTATGTCGGATCAGACAGTGTAGTAACAATTCCATCTACTATAGGTGATTATACTGTAACAGAGATTGATGATTATGCTTTTGATGGTGACAGCCAGATTACAGAAATTATTCTCCCAGATACAATTACAACATTAGGATATTATGCATTCCGAGGAACAGGGATCACGAGCATAACGATACCGAAAACGGTAACAAGCTGTGATTATTATTATTATAATTCTGGCTATGATGGCCCGTTTGCTGGTGCAAGCAAGCTGAGGGAAGTGATCTTTGAAGCAGGGATGAAGAGTATTCCATCGTACATCCTGGCAAGCAATAGATATGCCAGCTATGTGGATAGCGTGACGATACCATCCAGTGTAACGAGTGTAGGAGGCTGTGCCTTTTACAATTGTGATACCTTAACAGGGATGAGCATGCCGTCAAGCCTGAGAACATTGGGAGGCTATGCCTTTTACGATTGCGATGCCTTGACAGAGATGAGCATGCCGTCAAGCTTGAGAACATTGGGAGATTCAGCGTTTTACGGATGTGGCAATCTGAAAAAGGTAAGTTTTACATATAATCCAGAAATGGAGACAACCAGCAATGAAATCTACCGGTGCACAATAGGAGATGATGTGTTTGGAGATTGTACAGCACTGTCCATTGTGGAATTTTCGGAAAACGTAAGAAGCATTGGGGATTATGTATTTGATGGCTGTGGAAAGCTGGAAGAAATAGAACTGCCTGGTTTGTTAGAAAGTATGGGATACTATGCATTCCGGGGAACAGGGATCACGAGCATAACGATACCGAAAACGGTAACAAGCTGTGATTATT